>JAPKBM010000013.1 GCA_026421205.1 Planctomycetota bacterium | reverse complement strand
CTCGCCACAAGACAGCACGGAGCCTCTTCTTTTGAATCTGGCCGCTCTTCGGGCCGATACCTTAAGTTTCTATAGCTTTCATTTGCTCGTTCCTCTAAGGTTCATCTTGTGATTCGAAATATTCTCGCCGTCTTTCTTGGCCTTGCTCTTGGAATGGCATGGAATATGGCCCTCATTATGCTCAATTCCTACGTTCTCTTTCCGATGCCTGAGGGCATGGACATGATGAACACAGAGCAAATGAACGCCTATGTGGCCACACTTCCGACCGTGGCCCTCCTTATCGTGCTCCTTGCTCATTTGGGCCAAGCTTATGTGGGTGGGTGGGTCGCTGCCTATGCCAGTGCCTCGCGGCCAATTCTTCTGGCAATGATCGTGGGTGTGGCTTCTTTGGCCGGCGGGGTCATCAATATGATGTCCATTCAAGGCCCCACCTGGATGTACGTGGAGCTTCCGCTTTACTTGGTGCTCGCTTGGTGTGCCGGACGCTTGGCGGTTCAAGCGCGCAACTGTAGGCCTTAGTCCACTCGTTACTACTTGTAAGGGTGCTGACCCTTTCCAGATTTTTGTATTAGGGGATTTCGCGAATGCGCAAGTTGCGGTACTCCACCATAGCTCCTTCGGATTCAAGGGCTAGGTAACCGGTGGATGGACTGCAGTTTGTGCCTCCATTGACTTCAACCTGATTCACCCAAAGGCGGACAGTTCCATTCTCGGCACGAATTGCGTAGTGATTCCACTCACCGGCGGGTTTCGTTAAGCGTTGGTTGGGGAAACTCCGAGAGCTTTTCGGATTTCCTACTTTGGCGACCGACCCATCTTCTAGGGTGTACGTGATTTCTGGCGTGATGGCTTGCATTGTGGAGGATCCTACCGGGAAGATGTCTCCATGACTCGTAAACCAATCAGAGGGCTTGCCATTGGATTGCATATAGTTTTCTTCATACCCCAAGTCCAAGACTTGGACTTCAATGCCTGAGCGCGGTAGCGATCCTGGAGGAAGATCTTCAAAAGAAGAGCTTGGGCACCAGAGGAAAATACCAGAGTTTCCAGCATGGGTTTGGTGTTTCCATTCCAATTCCAACTCAAAATTTGTAAGTTGGAAATGGGTGCGCGCGCCACCAAGCGGTAGGCCACTGCACTGAATCACCCCGTTCTTTTCGGTCCATGTTGTTTCGGTTCCGTTGACATTCACGAAGTCATGAAGGGTTAAAGTGCGCCAACCTGTTTTTGGCATGGCACAGGTTAAAATGAGGGCTGGCAAAAGAATGAGCGGGCGAAGGAACGGTAATCTCCAGTGAATCATGGCCCAAGGGTAGCTCCGTGGGGAGAAAGGGTGCGATAGATTCCATTACCTTGCCTCCCCTGGACGTGTACTGAGCGTAAAATGCTCCCATGGAATCGTTTCTCGTAGCGGCTTTATACAAGTTTGTTCCCCTTCCGGATTACCAAGAGCTTCGTGCTGGAATATTGGAGGCATGTCAAACCCGTGGGGTCAACGGAACCCTTCTTCTAGCGGAAGAAGGAATCAATGGAACCATTTCAGGTCCTCACCACGGAATACATGAAGTACTTCGTTTTCTGAAAGAGGACCCACGATTTTCCGATATCGAGCCTAAATTTTCTGAAGCCAGCATCTCTCCGTTCTACCGAATGAAAGTTCATTTGAAAAAAGAAATTGTGACGATGGGGGTAGAAGGCATAAACCCATGTGACACGGTTGGAACTTACGTGGACCCCTTGGACTGGAATGCCATCCTCTCTGACCCAGATATTCTTGTGGTGGACGCTAGGAATGATTATGAAGTTGCAATCGGCACTTTTCAGGGGGCAATCAACCCAGACATTCAGAGTTTTCGGGAATTCCCCAGCTGGCTTCGGGATGAGTTGAAGACGTGCGCCGAGCCTAAAGTTGCCATGTTTTGTACAGGGGGTATTCGGTGCGAAAAATCTACGTCATTTCTGAAAAAAGAAGGGGTCCAAGAGGTTTTCCATTTGAAGGGGGGCATCTTGAAATATTTAGAGCATGTCCCGAAAGAAGAATCCAAATGGCTCGGAGAGTGTTTCGTGTTTGATCAACGCGTGTCCGTAAAACACGGGCTGGAGGAGGGTCGATTTACTCTTTGTCGAGCTTGCCGCAATCCCATTGACGCCCAATTGATGGAGTCCCCTCAATTTCAAGAAGGCGTGAGTTGCCCTCATTGCTTCAATTCTTCCACGGAAAAACAGAAAGCGGGTTTCGCAGAGCGACAAAAGCAAATGGAACTGGCTCTGTCTCGTGGCAAGCAGCATTTGCAATAAGTGAGCCGTACCGGAGTCCTACTCCACAGGTAAGCGCTACCGATCCCCAGACCGCCGCATGGCACTTCCACCACCAAGGCCGCCTTGAGAGGGGGTGACCCCTTTATTTTGGCCACTTCCCGAGGTGTTTCCACTCTCTTTCCCAAGCACTTCCACGTCTCCACATTCAATCAGCTTCATTAATGGAGGGTGTTCCAACGCCTTGTTGGAGACATTGCCTTTGGCGCTAGGGCCTAGAAAAAGTTTCTTGCCCTCAGGAAGGCCAATTTTCAAGGGCCGCTTGGTGGTGTTCTTGATTTCCACAGTGACAGCATAACTCTTACAGCCGCTGAATCGTTAAAATCCTCCGCCCATGCCACTTCTCACCCTCCGCGATGTTGCCAAGTCGTTTGACGAAAATCGCCCGCTACTCGCCGACGTCAACCTCACCGTGACTTCAGCCGACCGTATCGGTTTGATCGGTCCAAACGGGGCGGGGAAATCCACCTTACTCAAAATCATAGCTGGGTTGGAGCGGGCGGATGCTGGGGAACGGATTGCTCGAAAAGAGTTGCGGCTTGGATATCTAGAGCAGGAGCCTCATTTCCCCGCCAACATCACCATTGAACAGGCGGTTCGCAAAGGTCTTGCTGGCCGAGACGCACTTCTGGCTGAATTAGAAGAACTCTACATCCAGTTGGCCGATCCTGCATTGACGGAGCAACGGCTGACCACGCTTTCGCATCGGCAAGCTGGGATGGAGGACCGCCTTGAGACAATGGGCGGGCATGATGTAGAGCATCGGATTGCTTCGGCTATCTTGGGCGTTGGCCTTACGGACTCGCAAGCCTTATGTGGGACGCTTTCCGGGGGAGAATCCCGACGGGTGGCTTTGGCAAAACTCCTCGTGGACGCTCCAGATATGCTGCTGTTGGATGAGCCAACGAACCACTTAGACGCATTTGTGATTGCTTGGCTGGAAAAGCAGTTAGCCGCGTTAAAAGTCCCGTTGATTTTGGTGACGCACGACCGGTTTCTCTTGGACCGTGTAGTGAACCGGATTGTGGAAGTGGATAGAGGGTCCATTTATTCTTACCCAGGAAGCTATCACACTTATGTGGAGCGCCGAGCGGAACGATTATACGCGGAGCAGCGGGCGGAGAGTTCTCGGCTATCTCTTTTGAAGCGAGAAACGGAATGGATGCGAGCCGGCGTTCTTGGACGAGGGACAAAAGCCAAGGCTAGGCAAGACCGATATCACCAATTGGCTGGCAAAGATAAGCTTGTCTTGGATGCGCACCTTGAGATGGCAATACCGCGCGGGCCACGCCTGGGGACGAAAGTTGTTGAATTGGAGCAGGTCAGCTTTTCCTTCGGAGATCGCCCCATCCTTTGTGACTTCAATTTTAAAATGGAGCCACAAATGCGCTTGGGGGTTGTCGGGCCGAATGGCGTCGGAAAAACAACATTGCTCCGTATTCTTTTAGGGCAATTGACTCCGGACTCTGGCCATGTCAGTGTGGGCGAAACGGTAGCCTTTGGCACATTAGACCAAAACCGTGAGGATTTAAATGCGAACGATACGGTGGTGGAAGAAGTCGCGGGCAAGAGTGATCAGGTTTCCGTTGGTGGCCGAAAGATTCATGTGGCTAGTTTTCTGGACAGCTTTCTTTTCCCAGGGAATAAAAAGTTTGTAAAGGTTGGCTCTCTTTCGGGTGGAGAGCGGGGGCGTGTGCTTCTGGCAAAGTTGCTCTTACAGGATTGCAATGTATTAGTTCTGGATGAACCGACGAATGATTTGGACCTCAACACGCTCCGTGCCTTGGAAGAAGCCTTATGTGCATTCCATGGCTGTGTGCTCTTGGTCAGTCACGACCGATGGTTTTTGGACCGCGTTGCCACGCACGTGCTCCATATGGACGGCCAAGGCGGCGCGTTTCTTCATGCGGGGGATATCAGCTCTTTGATGGAGCGTTGGAGCCCCTCCTCAGGAAAAGCCAAAAAAGGAAAGAAGGTTCGGGCTCAAAGCCAGGCCTCTCCTGCTGGGAAAATGGAAGATAAACCACTGAGCTATCAAGAGAAAAAAGAACTTGATGCCCTATTTCAAGAGATTGAAGCGCTTGAGTTGAAGATGGAAGACATCGATAAAGTCCTTTCTGATCCGTTGACTTATCAAAAGGAAGGAGAGAATGTTTCTAAGTTGCAAAGAAAACGTGATGACTTTGAAAAAAATGTTCAAGAGAGAACGATACGCTGGGAAAGTTTAGCGGAACGTGACGAGTTATAATTTTTCTTTATCAAAGGGGCTTGCTATCCTTTTCCTGTGCGAATCTGTCTCCTTACGAACCAAGCTATCGACTCGGAAGATTTCCCTGATGATGATTGGCGGTGTGACCCTCGTCCCTATTTTCCAAGTGCGGACTGGACACTGGGCTGCTTAGAACATAAGGAGAACTCTATTAAAGAGATTGAGTCTTACGTTGAAGAAGGATTTGACCTTTTTTTCAATCTCTGTGACGGCTGTGCCAGTGAAGACGATAACCCTGGTATCGAGGTCGTTGAGACTTTAGAGCGCCTTGGTGTGCCTTATACTGGAGCAAGCGTAGAGTTTTGGGAGCCATCTCGCGCGAAGATGAAACGGATTTGTAGAGAGTCGGGCATTAAAACTCCGGCGCATGTCCAAGTGCGCAGAGTAGAGGACGTTGAAAAGGTCTTGGCGAAGTTGAACTTTCCTCTTTTTGTGAAGCACTACAGCAGCTACGCCAGCGTGGATATTAGCCGTCACTCCAAGGTGAACACGGAAGCTGGGCTTCGTCGGCAGATCAATAAAATCATTGCAAAGCATGGGGCAGCTTTAGTGGAAGAATTTATTGAGGGAGAGGAGTGCACTGTATTGGTTGCGGAGAACCCGCACGACCCCCAAAACCCCATCACGTTTACGCCCATTCAGTATGAATTTCCAGATGGGGACACCTTCAAGCATGAAGCCTTAAAGTGGGATGAAGAACAATTTTCTGGATTGAAAACAGTTCCCGTGAAAGACCCCGTCTTGGCAGCACGCCTTCGGAAAGAGTCTGCCCAACTTTTCTACGGTCTTGACGGCGCGGGTTTTGGTCGGTGTGATATCCGAATCAATACCGATGGAGTTCCCTATATGTTGGAGATTAACCCTAATTGCGGCGTCTACTATCCACTGGATGCTGCAGGGAGCGCAGACTTCATTTTGCAAAATGACCCTGCGGGGCACGAAGGGTTTACGCAGTTATTAATTGACGCTGCCTTTGCTCGGCATAAAGCAAAAAAAGGCTGAACGCTTTCACGTTCAGCCTTTGAGAAAAAAGTCGTCTAGAAGCGACGAGGACCGCGTTCGCGTTCCTTACGCTCTTCCGCTTCGTTGACCCGGATGTCCCGGCCGTCGTGCTCAGAACCATCGAGCTTGTCAATGGCTGTGCGGGCTGCTGTATCATCGTCCATTTCAACAAAACCAAAGCCGCGGGAGCGGCCGGTTTCACGGTCTTGAATGACTTTACAGTCTTTGATATCGCCGTAGGCGGAGAAGAGATCGCGGAGGCCATCGTCATCGATGGACCAAGGTAGGTTTCCAACAAAAAGTCGCATGTGTATTCGTATCCGAGAGGTGTAACCGCAGGAGCCTCTCGGAACAACACGCACGGGGGTGGCCCCGAATGGGCCGAGGGGATTCTACCGTTGCCAGTGAATTCTGCATATATTTTGGGTAATTCCTTTTCGTTAGAATAGAGAGGATGCCCCGTACGCCCCTTTGGTCATGGATTTGGGCCTTTTTTTGTGCCTTTTACCCCACGCTAGGGGGGTGTGGAGTAAAGAATGGCACTGAAGAAAACCCGCCTTTACGCATTGCGGTTGCCAGTAATGCCGTGAAAGTAATGCATCATTTGGCGCAGGAATTCCAAAATCAAACCGGTCATTCAGTTTCTGTGAGCTCGGCGTCTAGCGGAAGTCTCTTTACCATGATCCAAAATGGGGCCCCCTTTGACATATTTTTTTCTGCCGATGTCCTCCGCCCGGAGGCGCTCGATGGAACATCTCAAGCGGTTGCCGGAAGTCGATTTACTTATGCCAAGGGGCAATTGGTCCTTTGGAGCTCCCATCCGCAGCCGGTCGCGGATGGGGCTGTATTGGATCAAGTAGATTTCCATCATTTAGCGATAGGTAATCCTAAACTAGCTCCCTATGGAAAGTCCGCATGGGAATTTTTAAAGAGGTTGGACTCTTGGCAATCGATCAGGCCCAAATTATTGCGCGGTGAAAACATCGGTCAAGCCTTTCAATTTGTTGCTGCCGGAGAGGCTGAGTGGGGGCTCGTGGCCCTTTCTCAAGTCCTTTCACTGCCGGATTCTGCACAAGGTACGCACTGGATCGTTCCCCATTCAGATTATCCGCCCATCCTTCAGCAGGCAATTATTTTGAAAGAAGGAGTTGTCGCACAGGGATTTGTCGATTATGTAAGAGCAGAGTTTGCGCGCCGCACCTTTCAAAGTTACGGATACCTAATGCCCTGATGTTGACCCCTTCTGACCTCGATGCACTTGTTGTCACGCTGAAGTTAGCGTTATGCACTACGGCCCTCTTGTTGGTGACCGGCACTCCCATCGCTTGGTGGTTGGCACACGCGAAATTCAAAGGAAAGTTCTTGGTGGAAGCCGTCGTTGCTTTGCCGCTTGTCCTTCCTCCCACGGTCCTCGGGTTTTATCTCTTGCTGACCCTGGGGTCTCAAGGCGCAAATCTGGCTTTCTCCTTTCCTGGCTTAGTTATTGGGTCCATGATTTACTCTTTGCCTTTCGTTGTGCAGCCTTTGCAAAACGCATTCATCAGCGTGGGTCGCCGCCCCCTAGAAGTAGCCGCTACTTTGGGCGCCTCTCCTTTGGATCGTTTTTTTACCGTTGCAGTTCCTTTGGCACGTCCAGGGTTTCTTACGGCAACCGTTCTTGGTTTTGCACATACGGTGGGTGAGTTTGGAGTCGTCCTGATGATTGGGGGCAATATCCCGGGAGAAACGCAAGTGTTGTCGATTGCTATTTATGACCATGTCGAATCCATGGAGTACGCACAGGCTCATTGGATTTCTGGAGGACTCCTCTTCTTTTCGTTTGTCCTTCTCGCCCTGATTTATGCGGTGAACAAACGTGTGCAGGTGGTGGACTCATGAGTTTGAGGGCCAAATTTCAGTTACTCCGGGGAGACTTCCAACTGAATGCAGATTTGGACCTCCCCGCCGACGCCGTGACTGCATTCTTCGGCCCGTCGGGATGCGGAAAAACATCATTGCTTCGTGCTATTGCGGGATTAGACCATCATCCCCATAGTTTCCTTCAAGTGGGAGAACAGGTTTGGCAAGACAAAAAAACATTCCTTCCACCTCATCAAAGAGCTGTGGGCTATGTCTTTCAGGAATCGAGTCTTTTTGAGCACCTTTCGGTGGGGGGGAATTTAGCGTATGCCCGAAAGCGTGCCTTTGGCGATACACCACATTTCTCTCAAAGCCACCTGACTCATTTATTAGGCTTGGAAAACCTGATGCATCGTCGCCCGTCAGAATTGTCCGGTGGAGAACGCCGACGGGTTTCCATGGCTCGGGCACTTTCAGTAAACCCAAGACTCTTGCTTTTTGATGAGCCCATGAGTGGTTTGGATGCACAACGAAAAAAAGAACTCTTCCCTTACTTTGACGCGCTTCATGAAGAATTGCGTATTCCCATTTTATATGTCAGTCACTCTGCCGATGAAGTGGCGCGACTGGCAGATTATTTAGTTTTCATTGAAGGTGGCGCTGTAGCGGGATCCGGGTCCATCCAGGATATGTTGACACGATTAGATTTACCCTTGGCAGCCGGGCCGGATGCAGAGTCTTTGATTGAGGGGACCGTGAAGCATTGGGATGAAGTTTATGGGTTAGCACAACTACAGACCGCAGCGGGTTCATTTTCAGTCGTGCACCCGGAGTTGCCTTGCGGTGCGCGCGTGCGCTTGGGTGTGGCGGCCAAAGACGTGAGTTTGACCCTAAACCCCCAGTCAGACACCAGCATTTTGAATCGATTTCCCGCAACGGTAGAGGCCTTGACGGCCTATGGAACCGCGCAAATGACCGTGCGCCTTCAGGTCGGAGATGCTCTCTTATTGGCTCGAATCACACGGAAATCGGCGGACACCCTAGGGCTCCAAACGGGCCAATCTCTTTATGCGCAGGTGAAAAGCGTGGCCTTGTTGTTCTAGAATAGAGCAACTCAACCACCCATCCTGATGCCTCGTCCTACCGTTCTCGTTGTTGGTGCAGGGATTGCCGGAGCTTCCACAGCTTGGCATCTCGCGCGCTCCGGAAGAGTGCATGTGGTGGTTTTGGAAAAAGAGAAGTCCGGAGACTGTCATTCCACCGGAAGAAGTGCAGCCATTCTGCGTACGGCGGTGGAAGATGCCGAAACACATGACCTTGCCAAAAAGTCCCTTGCCTTTTACCAGAATCCACCTCGTGGGTTTTCAGAAACTCCACTGTACTCCGCCCGTGGTGTCATTCTAGCCGCCGACGCGACGGCCGACGCCGACTTTCAAACCTGGGTGAATCACCCAGAAACCTCGGTCGGTGGAAAGGCGATATCTCCTCAAGAAGCGCAGGCTTTGGTGGCGCCGTTGGCCGATGGGGTGACGTCGGCCTACCTCTTTCCGGATGAGGGGACTTTGGATGTTTCTGCGGTTCATCAGGCTTTTTTGATGGGCGCCCAAAAATCTGGAGCCAAAATACACTATGAAACTGCGTTGACAGGAATCCTTTCTTCCGACGGTGTCTTTCGCGGGGCCCAGTCATCGCATGGTTTTTTTCCTGCAGAACATTTGGTGGTTGCGGCCGGTGGATGGGCCGGAACTCTTCTCGATGAGGAAGGATTTGGCTTGCCTTTAGTGGCGAAGCGTCGGCATCTTTTAGTGACCGAGCCTTCCCCACAAGTGGATCAAAACTGGCCCGTTGTTTGGATTGCCGGGAAGGAGTGCTATTTTCGTCCAGAAAGTGGGGGGCTTCTCATTTCCGCCTGTGATGAAGCTGAGGTTCTACCAGACCAGGGTTCGACGGTCGACTTCACTGTATTGGATCTCTTGGCGCAAAAAGTACAGCGTTGGATTCCTGATTTTTCTTCGCTTGGTGCGGCGCATTATTGGGCAGGCATGCGCACGTTCTCACCTGACGGTCGGTTTGTATTAGGTCCGGATAAGCGCCTTCAAGGTTTGCATTGGGCGGCCGCCCTCGGGGGGCATGGCGTGACTTGTGCGCCTGCCATTGGCCAAAAAGTGGCTGCCGATATTTTGGCTAGTTGTTTTGATTTAGAGAAACCAGAGCCAATAAAGTCTCACCATGAAGGGCAACCTGTGATTGAAACTGAAAACTAGTGGGATAGCGTTTACGCAGATTTTCTTCGGGGTGGATTTTTGCGGTGAAACACCCCGGTGTAGGGCCACTCTCTACAATAGAAAAAGAAACATCTTGAAAGCCTAAACCTTCATTGCCGCATGGGAGCATGCATTTGTAAACGGCTTCCTTGAGACAGAAAATAGCCTTGGCAAGCAATGCTTTTGGAAATGAGCCAGTCCAACTTTGAATCCATTCCTTTTCCATTGAGGTCAGGATTTTGTCATGAAGTTTTTCAGGCAATGGAACGGCGACTTCCAAGTCGAGCCCGACGCCCCACAAATAATTCTCGCTTCCCTCAGCCTTCTGTTTGCCGACCACCGCGCCGACGGCATTTTTTGTGTGGGAAATGGACCCAACATAACCTTTGGGCCACAGTGGGGATCCTTGTGGCGAGGACAGGAGAGGGTGTGGGACAGCGCCCAGGTGATGTAGGGCCTTGTGGGCAACGGCTCGACCTGATGAGAAATCTTTCACTCGTTTTTCAACGGCGCCTTGAACCACCACGCCTTCTTCGGGAAACTGTAAAAAGGTTTCTTTGGAAAGGAAAGAAAGGGAAAGTTGAATCTGGGGACCCAGTTGTTTTTGTAAGGCAACCCAAGGTGCCACGTGTGACAGTTGTTGCTCCCACAGGGATGCGTTTTTCTCCGCCTGTTTCAAGGCGGGAAGGGTGCCGAGGTCCATCCAAAGGAACTCGTCCGGAAGAGGAATACAGGTTAATTGGCTTTGCTCTAGGTAGAGGCGGTTTAAATCCGTGATTTCTAGTTCACCACGTTCGCTGGGCTGCAACGATTCTGCAAGCGAAGAGGCATGCTCATCATAAAAGTAAAGCCCCGTGACTGCATGGCAAGATCTCGGCCGACAGGGTTTCTCTTCAAGGCTCACCACTTTTCCTGAAGCGCTAATTTCGGCAATACCATAGTGTTCTGGGTCAGAGACGAGGGTTGTGAATAAAGTAGCGCCTTGGTTTTGCGCGTTCGCCTTTTGCAGAAGATCTTTGAAGGATGGCCCCGAAAATAAATTGTCTCCAAGGGCAAGCACGCAGGGAGAATCTTGTAGGAAATCTTTTGCGAGAAGGAGAGCTTGCGCAATGCCTTCCGGCTTTGCCTGAGCCTTGTAGTGCAACGAACATCCCCAAGCAAACCCATCGCCGAAGAGGTCTTGATAGGTGTTTAAATCTTCAGGATTCGTCACGATTAAGATTTCACGAACCTCGGCTTGAAGTAGTGTGCAAAGGGAATAGGCCAGCATCGGGAAGGAGCCGATGGGAAGTAAATGCTTGGATTTGTCCATCGTCAAAGGATGGAGTCGTGTTCCTTTTCCGCCAGCAAGAAGAATCCCTTTTCTGCTTATCGCCATCCGTAATTCTCATCCATCCACTGACGATATTCACCCGTTTGAATGGATTTGACCCAAGCAGGGTTGTTGAGATACCACCTCACTGTTTCCCGAAGGCCGTCGGCGAAGGCATAGTGGGGTTTCCAGTCCAAGTCGAGTTGTGTTTTCCTGCAATCCATCGAATAGCGGTAATCGTGCCCAGGGCGGTCTTGAACAAATTTGATTTTCTTTTTATAAAAACCGGATTCCACAAAAGGACCTATTTCTTCAAGCGTACGGCAAAGAGTTTCAACTACGAGAAGGTTCGTTTGCTCCTGACTGCCTCCCGTGAAATAAGTGCCGCCGGGTTTTCCTAGACATGCCGCTTGATAAATAGCGTCGGCCTGATCTTGTACGTAGATCCAGTCCCGAATTTGCTGACCATCTCCATAAACAGGCAAGGAATCTCCATTAAGGGCCTGGAGAATCATGAGGGGAATCAACTTTTCTGGAAATTGTTTAGGCCCATAGCAATTAGAGCCATGCGTGATGATGCATGGAAGGCCGAATGACTTTTCCCAAGAGCGAACCAGATGATCCGCGGCGGATTTTGATGCGGAATAGGGAGAGGTCGGGGCGTACGGACTGTCCTGGTGAAACTGTCCTGAATCGCCTAGACTTCCAAAAACCTCATCGGTGGAGACATGGAGGAAACGAAAAGCGTCTGCTTTTTCTAAAGGAAGTGACTCCCAGTACGCGGATGTTGCTTGAAGAAGAATTCCAGTGCCAAGGACATTCGTTTCGAGGAATGTTTGTGGGTGATTGAGAGAGCGGTCCACGTGGGTTTCCGCGGCAAGGTGGAGAATGCAGTCCGGTTGGAAATCTTCTAGGGCGCGCTGCACTTCCTCAAGGTTTTGAACGGAAGCTCTTTGAAAAGTGTAACGGGGATCTTTCGCCTCTTCCTGAAGCGAGAGCAGATTTCCGGCATAGGTCAGCGCATCGAAATTGAGAACCGCTTGTGTGGAGGATTTTTTTAACAGCGTGGCAATGACGGTGGAGCCGATGAAGCCTGCACCACCAGTAACCAAGATGCGAGAGGGAGCCATGATAAGATACGTATCTTATGCTAGAGAAGAACCTCGCGAGAACGAAAATCATTGCCACGCTGGGTCCCTCTTGTGCCCAACCATCCCGGATGAAGTCTATGGTGCAGGCTGGCGTGGATGCATTTCGTTTTAATATGAGCCACGGAGACGAGGAAACACGCCGTAATTGGGTGGCGTCGGCGAAAAAAGTTCGCCGGGGGCTGAAACGCCCGGTCAGTCTTCTTTGTGACCTTCGCGGACCGCGGATTCGTATGGGCTCATGGTCTGGTGACGTGGATTTAAAGAAAGGGCAAGTGGTTTTTTTGAAGCCCGGGAAGACAAAAGGGAAGGATGGCGTATTGCCGGTGGATTATTCGGGGCTACTCAAGGATGTTCGCAAAGGGCATCGGATTCTCCTGCGTGATGGCCGTGCGGAGCTTAAAGTCCTTCGGAAAACGAAGTCGAAAATTGAATGTAAAGTGATTCGTGGCTGTTGCCTTTCCTCTAATCAAGGTGTGAATTTGCCGGACAGCAAGGTGTCGGCGCCCGCGCTTTCCGCCAAAGACCGCAAGGATCTTCGTTTTGCCGTGGAAATGGGTATGGATTGGGTGGCATTAAGTTTTGTACGTACCGCCGATGACATTCGCATCTTGCGTAGAGCACTCACTAAGTTGGGCTCCAAGATGCCGATTATGGCAAAGATTGAGCATCCCGAAGCGGTAGAAAATCTTACCGATATTCTTCAAGTTGTTGACGCCGTCATGGTGGCGCGCGGAGACTTGGCTGTAGAAATGGGGCATGAAGTGGTCCCTACAATTCAAAAGCGTATAGTTCGAAAGTCCATTGAGTCTGCGGTGCCCGTCGTTGTGGCTACGCAGATGCTTGAAAGCATGATGGATGCGGCTCAGCCTACGCGTGCCGAGGTTTCGGACGTGGCCAACGCAGTCGTTGATGGTGTGGATGCCGTCATGCTTTCCGGAGAAACGGCGGTGGGGGATTATGCTCTTGAAGCGTGTCGTGTCATGCACCGCATTGTGGATTGCACAGAGTCCGAGTTATTCACGGACTCTTGGCGACTTCGTCCGGAGCTAAACCCCGAGGGACTTCCGGGGCACACCATCACCATGGCCACCGTGAATGCAGGTGTTTATGCAGCCCATCAAGCCAAGGCCAAAATGATTTTGGCCTTCACGGAAAGTGGCCGGACGGCCAAACTGTTGGCTTCATTTCGCCCTCGTATTCCGATCGTGGCATTGACCAGTAAAGAAAAGTCCTATCACCAAATGGCACTTTTGTGGGGGGTTCGGCCTGGTTTGACTCCAGTTCCGCGCTCAAACAGCCAAAGGAACCGCTCGGCAGCCAAATTACTGCGAGAGAGTGGCTATTTGAGGCCGAAGGACCTTCTGGTGGCCCTAACAGGCTCCTTCCAAATCTCTGGGTCAACGCGTATCATGCAACTCATGAAATTAGAAGACCTCGCCTAGGTTTTCTGCCTTTAAGGACTTCAACTCATGTCTCAAGCCACTAACCCCAATCAAGGGCGGCCAATCTGGCTGCATATTTTCTTTCTTACGTTGACTCCATTGGCCAGTGTGATTTTGGTCCCTTGGTGGGTGATGACTTATGGTGTGACCCGTGAAGAAATCATTGCCATGATGGTTTTGTGGATCATCACCGGCATGGGAGTGACGGTGGGGTATCACAGATTATTTTCCCACGCATCTTTTCGTACCCCAGCACCGTTGCGGTTTTTGGCCGCTCTCTTTGGAGGCGCGGCATGGCAAGGAAGTGCCATTCGTTGGTGTTCGGGGCATCGGCATCACCATAGCAAGGTGGATACGGATGAAGACCCCTATAATGTCAAACGAGGTTTTTGGTGGTCTCATATGGGCTGGGTCATGTTTGAGAATCCACGGGGCGAAGTGTTCGACAATGTTCCGGATTTAAAGAGAGACCCTATTTTGGCATTTCAGCATCGTTGGTATATGTTGCTTTCCGTCGGATTTAATGTGGGCGTACCTGTGTTACTTGGCTTATGGTTGAATGATGTGGGTGGCATGCTGTTATTTGCAGGCTTAGTACGTGTTGTCTTGGTGCACCATTTCACTTTTTTGATTAACTCCCTTGCGCATATCGTGGGCAAACAGCCTTGGAGTGACGCGAATACCAGTAAGGATAATTGGTTTTTGTCCTTCCTGACTTTTGGAGAGGGGTATCACAATTATCATCATGCTTTTGCCGGAGATTATCGCAATGGAACCAAGTACTACAACGTTGATCCAAGCAAGTGGTTGATTTGGTCGTTGTCGAAAATTGGTCTGGCTTCAGACCTTCGTCGTGTCGGGGCCGATGTCATTCTTCGCCGGCGATTTGAGGAAAGTTTAGGTCGTGTTCAGAACTATCAGGAAAAAAAGGAAACACCGATTGAGTTACAAACTCTTTGTGACGATTTCATCTTGGCCTGGACAGAGTTTAAGGATGAATGGGCCACGGTATTGCGTACTTCTTCCAAGGCCCAGAAGAAGGCTCTTAAAGCAAGCCGTCGGCGTGTCACGGGAATTCTGAAAGAATGGGAACTCGCGGTGCAGGAGTTCACTTCTCGTCCAAAGTTGTCCTATGGAGACGCCTCCTAGCGACACACTCGGTCGGCCGTTACGTTGTTTGCGCGTTTCGGTGACGGACCGGTGTAATTTACGGTGTTCGTATTGCATGCCAGCGGAGGGCATTCCGCTTCTTGCGAAGGCCGATTTACTCCATTTTGGCGAATTAGCCACGATCGTCGATGTTTTTTTGAGTGTTGGTGTAGAAAAGGTTCGTTTGACTGGAGGGGAGCCCTTGGTTCGGAAAGAGGTTTGGCGATTGGTGGAAATGCTTGCAGGGCGTTCGGCGATTCAGGATTTGGCATTAACCACAAATGGGTTGTTGTTGGCGCAACAGGCAAAGGATTTGTTTTCTGCAGGGTTAGATCGGGTGACCGTAAGTTTGGATACTTTGCGGGAAGATCGGTTTCAAAAACTTACCCGCCGAGCTGGCCTCAACAAGGTCTTAGAGGGCTTCGATGCTCTTCAGACGGCTGGATTTTCGGGAACAAAATTGGATACCGTCGTGATTCGGGGATTCAATGAGGATGAAATCCTGGATATGCTTCGTTTTGCGCAGGAAAGAAATTGTGAAATTCGATACATCGAATACATGGACGTGGCTGGTGCTCTGCAATGGTCCATGAGGCAAGTGGTGTCGAAGTTGGAAATACTGCAGGTGATTGAAGAAGCGTATGGAAAGGTTGAAGTTGTGGATAAGGATGATTGGGCGCCCGCACAGCGTTTCCGTTTGCCCGACGGAGCCGTATTTGGCATTATTTCATCCACTACGGAGCCCTTCTGTCAGACGTGTGATCGCGCGCGGCTTACTTCCGTTGGAAGTTGGTTGTCTTGTCTTTATGCGAAAGAGGGTGTAAATCTAGGCCACGCTTTGCGGGAAGGGGCCACGCATCAAGAGTTGGCAACAAAAATTCAGTCTACGTGGTCTTTGCGCGAGGATCGTGGTGCAGAGAAACGCCGAGCAGAGTGGGAACGTGGGCCGCTCTATTCTGCTCAAGAGTTAATAGCGACACCTAGCCTTGGGATGAGTGCCAGAGGGGGATAATGTTGACCGGTCACCGGAAATCTGATGAATGCCACCGTTTTCACCCTTTATTACCGGATTGATTTTCTGACTTGATGAGAGATGAGATCTCCAAGTAGAACAAGAATAGCGCCGAAGAGCACAAGAACGAGCATCTCGTCATAGTGCTGCCGCACACGGGCATCATCAATCCAATACCCGAGGGACAAAATACCAATCATGCCCAAGACCGTTGCCTCCCGCACACAGGTTTCCCATCGGTAAAAGAGGAATAAAATGTAGCGTGGAAGACCTTGGGCAAAGATGGAGGAAGCGACAACTTGAGAGCGAGATGCACCAAGTTGAAAGAGCCCACGCGAGGATTTTGAGTCTAGGTTTTCAATGGTTTCCGCGCCAAGCCGGCCAAGGATTCCTGCATTATGGATTGCCAGCGCCAAAATAGCTGGCCAGGCTCCAAGGCCAAGCATGGCTAAAAACAGAAATGCCCAAACGTACTCCGGAATAGCGCGCATGAATATTTGTAAGAGCCGAACGCCCTGACAAATCCACGGAAGAAGGACAGATTCATTTTTTGTCTCTACTTGCAGCGTACGATGCAATGGGTCTTGATGCATGAAGTTTCGAGCGCCTAAAGGGGCAACGAACCATCCAAACACACCGGCAAGTGCAATGGAGACCAGTGAGATGCATAAGGTGAGAAGAAGTCCGTCGGCGCCGTGTTGGTTCCAAATAGAAAGAATCCAATCTCCCCAGGAAAAAGATTCCGGGTTTTGGCGAAGTGGCCAAGGGGATAGATCTTCCCGAAGGAAGCGCTGCAAATTGTTCATACGTTGCGGGGAAAAGATAGATCGGAAATCTATAGTTTCTCCAGCCCAGGTCACGGCAAGAAGCCCGCCTAATGCCCAATTGCTTGCACGGATGAAGCGACTTCGGGAACGATTGCGGTAGAGTTCTCTTTCACGCTGTGCAGGGGTCATGCCACAAACCTCCGACGCAATTGCCCGCTCCAAGCTTCTAGGAAAAGTACTAATAGAACAAAGGCATAGAGCCAAGTCCAAACCTCTTGATAATGTAAATTTTCAAAAGAAGATTTCAGATAATAGCCGGCCGTTTCATAACCAAAAAAACCGAGAACGGCGGAAGATCGAATGGCACATTCAAAGCGGTAAAAAGCATACCCAGCCAAATCTGGGGTGGCTTGCGGAAGAAGTCCGGCAATAAACGCCATGAGTTTTCCTGTGCCCAAACCTCGCATCGCGTGATAGGCACGGTCAGACGTCTCATCTAACATTTCTGCACCAATCTTGGCCAAGGTTCCTGCGTAGGGAATGGCCAAAGCAATGACGGCAGCGCCTGAATTGAAGCCAATTGCGGCCAAGAAGAAAATTGCCCATAAGAGTTCATGGACGGAGCGCATACCGCCGACCAAGATACGAACCGGAATGCGTACCCAAGATGGGACAAGACGGGAGCCTAAAGCACTGAGTGGAACACCGACAACCACTGCCAGGGTCATGGCAGCTGTGGCGAAGTAAATGGTTCGGAGCATTCCTTGGAGCACAATCCAAAGAAAGGGGGGCGCACCTTGTGGAACGAATTCAGATTGATAATCAATCGCTGGTCGCCAAGCGGCAGAAAAAAAGTCTCTCGCGATTTGCGCCCCACCCTTGGTGGGAAAAAGGTCGACGAACTTCAAATCCAACTCCCACCATGCCCAAAGAGCCGCAATAAATAGGGCAAACAGGGTGCTTGTTCTGTGGTTCATTTGTTTTGAATGGAGTACAGTTCTTGAAGTTGCCCTTCTTGCAAATCAAGTGGTGCAGCATCAAACATGATTTTTCCCTGCCGAAGTCCAACTACGCGCGGAAAAAATTCTCTGGCTAAGGCAATATCATGCAGGCTTACTACTAGTGTGAGGTTGTATTCTTGCGCGACTTTCGTCAAAAGCCCGATGACATCTCGAGCGCGTTCTGGGTCCACCGATGCCACCGGTTCATCCGCAAGGAGTGCGTCGGGCTTTTGAAAGAGTGCGCGGACAATGGCTACACGTTGTTGTTCTCCGCCAGAAAGACGGTCGACTCGGTGGTACATTTTGTCTCCAATACCTACTTGGTCTAAAAGCTGAAGAACCTCTAGCCGTGTCTCTTGCGTTGGAGCAATCAACGCACGGAGTGCTTGCAAGAGACCTTGCCGGCCAAATCGTCCTGCCACAATATTTGAGCAAACACGAAGATTGGGGACAAGGGCGTGATCTTGATGGATAAAGCCAACTCGGGCACGCAAAGAGCGCAATTCTTTTGGAGTGGCACTTGCGAAAGATGCATCTCCGTGGAGGATATCCCCCGACTCAGATGGAATTCCACCGGCCATCATGCGAAGCAAACTTGTTTTTCCAGCACCACTGGGGCCCACCAATGCTACCTGTTCTCCATGTTGGACTTGGAGATTGAAATCTTGGAATACTTTCGTGTCTCCCCGTTGAAGGGAGACCGATTGCACATCGAAGCAAAGGTGAGGACTCAGCGGAGGAAACCCAGCTCTTGCGCTAATTGGTGAACGGGAAGGAAATCTTGATTAGTTGCTGGAATGAGCCCTTCTGGCCGAAGAACAGCGTGGAGTAACTCCTTATCCGTAATACTGACGAGGGTACCTTGTAATTTCTCCGTGAAATCTTCTCCGAAGGTGTTTTGAACAGATGGATGAACCGTCCAGTTGTAGTCTGGATACGTCGGAGTAGTCCAAAGGATGAAGCAAACTTTGGGGTCGATCGCTCCTTTTCGGACCATTTTCTCATAAGTCTTATAGCTGAGGGCGCCTGAGTCAAAAGTTCCCGCCTGAACAAGGAGTGCTGTTTTGTCGTGGCTTCCACTGTAATGATTCGGTTGTCCAAAAAAATCTTCCGGTGATTTCCCTGTGTTGGTTCGGATGAAATGCTCCGGCATCAAGCGTCCTGATGTGGAAGAGGGGGAGCCAAAAGTGAAACTCTTCCCTTGAAGGATTTTCGGGAAATCCTCTCCGGGCTGAAGTCCAGAATCCTGGTGAGCAATGAAATAACTTTTGTATTCCGGATCAATTTTCCCTTGGGAAATTGCTTGGGCTCCGGGCACGGCGGCACGTGCTTGTGCCCCAGTCAATCCCCCAAACCAAGCAAGCTGGACATCCCCATTTTTAAAGGCCTCCACCGACGCCGCATAACTTGCCGTAGGAAGATATCGGACCGGAATGCCTAACTCATGACTGAGATGCGCCGCTAAAGGCTCAAATTTTTGCCGTAATTCCGTGGTGTTGTCATCGGGGATTGCCGTGAAATAAAGAACAGGGGGGGCTGTAGAGGGTGCTTCTTGGCTGCAAGAGTTCAAAAGTGGAACGAAAATGAGGAGGGGCCAGAGTTTCATGAGGAGGGGATTTTAGACTGGCGGAGCCCAATCGGTAATGATGGGTTAAGATGAATCCCTTATCCTGGCGCAAAGATTTACCTCGGTTACTCCGCTTTTGGCCCAGGTCCCTCCTCCACGCCTTGGGGTGATATTGCCTTAGATGCGCAGCATTCTGCGTTGGGGCCGTTCCACGCCGATGCGCAAGGGAAACTTACGATTCAAGCTGCCATACCCGGAAGTATTTCTGGAACAACGTTATATTCCCAAGCCATTGCGTTCAGTGCAACGGGGGTTCAGTTTTCTGAGCCAGGGCGTGTGACGGTAGAATAATCTGTAAGGATGTAATCAAACGTTTGTTAAATTACAGGCTCTATGCCTAGGTCAGCAAGTCCTTTGTCCTCAAAGTTTTTTCGAAACATGCCAGCCAACTTTTCAGCAGCCACGTCGTAAGCTTTTTTGTCTTCCCAGGTATTGCGAGGATTCAATATTTCGGCAGGAACTCCTGGGCAGGACGTCGGCATGCGCAAGCCAAAAACAGGGTGCGTTTCATACTCTACGTGATCCAAATCTCCACAGAGCGCTGCATCCAACAAAGCGCGCGTGTGGCCAATGCTGATTCGTTCTCCAATGCCGTAAGGACCGCCTCCCCAACCGGTATTGAGCAAGATGCACCGAGTCTCATGCTCTTTCATTTTCTTTGCTAAAAGCTCTGCGTACACGCTAGGTTTTTGCGCCATGAATGGTGCGCCAAAACAAGCGGAAAACGCAGCCCGTGGCTCTGTGATGCCAACTTCCGTCCCGGCTAACTTTGCGGTGAATCCTGAAACAAAGTGGTACATCACTTCTTTCGTCGTCAACATGCTTACAGGCGGAAGAACTCCAAAAGCATCGGCGGTGAGAAGGACAATGGTTTTAGGGTGAGGACCTTTGGCGCCCTCGGCAACATGAGGATTCGCCGAAAGCGGATAAGAAAACCGAGTGTTCTCTGTCAGAGAGCCATCGGTTAAATCCAATTCTTGCGGATCCGTATCTTCCATGGGCTTTCCTGGAAGAGGGGGAACGTTTTCAATAATCGTGCCCGGCATCGAAAGGGCGGCAGCAATGACGGGTTCCGCTTCTTTATTTAAGTCAATGAGCTTGGCATAGCAACCGCCTTCGAGGTTGGAAACACCGATCCCCGTCCATGCATGTTCATCGTCCCCAATCAACTTTCGCACGGGGTCTGCCGAAAGAGTCGTTTTTCCGGTACCAGAGAGTCCAAATAATATGGCGCCGTCTCCGTTTTGGCCGACATTTGCCGAGCAATGCATGCTCATTTCCTTCATCTCCGGAAGGAGGTAATTCATGACGGTGAACATCGACTTCTTGACGACTCCACAGTAATCTGCTCTGCCGGCTACGAGAACCCGTCTGTGTTTGAAATCTAGGCAGACAATTCGCTTAGAAAAGGTACCGTCTCTTTCTGGATCACAATGAAACGACGGTGCATTAATCATGGTCCACCGCTTTGCCTCTTCCTCTTCGACGCCCGCAATATTATGCATGAACATGTTATGGCAGAAAAAAGAATGGGACGCGTATTCTGAAACTAAGCGGTAGGGGCGCGCGTAACTTGGGTCTGATCCGCAGTACACATCTTTGACGTATAGGTGTCCGCCTTTTGCATTGAGATGGTTGACCACGCGTGCCAAGAGAGCTTCAAATTGACCGGAGTCAAACTTTTTGAAATCGGGTTTCCACCAGACGGTGTCTTCAAACTCTGGCCAGACAACACCAAACGTATCTTGTACGGGGCGGCCCGTGCAAGTGGGGTCCGTGTAGTACACCAACGGGCCGGCCGTGCCCAAAGCTGTGGCATAGGCTTTCTGTGCATCGTCGGTTCCGCCTTCCGTCACGCGGCCACGGTCATGTTCAATCGCCTGCCGAAACAGCTCCTCTTTGGAGAGGTTGATGCGGAGTTCTTGGCCTTTGAGACCAAAAAGGGCTTCGAGGTCCGAAGCATGAGAAGTCGTCATGGGTGCGTTGTTCATGGCAAATGAGACCTGTATTTTACGGGAGTTTTTCCCCCCCTTGCTTAAAAACTCAGTGCTTTCCGCGCCTTCGGAGTAGTCCAGAAGCCATCCTTTCGAAGAACTTGGGTGTTTTTCAAAATGGGACCATGTTTTTGGATGCCTTGGAGGTCTTTGAGAATAGTTTGCGTGGAAATAGCGCCTTGATAGAGAACCACGCACTGGCCGGAAGCGTCAAGAAGGAGGCTGGTGGGGAGAGCAAGTGGGGCGTCGTAGCCCAGGATTTCTTGCAGGATCCCGCTGAGATGTTTTTGGAGGGTCTCCGAAACCGCCCCGGCGTCTTGGAGGAGGCCCATGGATTGACCTTCCTTTTTTGCCTGTGGAATTTTGGCAGCCTCGTCAGTTGTCATGAGAACCACGCGAAGCCCCATGGATTCCCATGTTTTTCGCTGGTCAAGGAGGTCGGCGAAAAGTTCGTGGCAGGAGGCGCACCAAGTTGCCCAAAGAAGGACCAGTGTTGGCTGCCCATTCAAGTCCGCCACTTTTCGCTGTGGCTCTTCAAAACTAGGCAATTGCAGTGAGTCCAAAGGCAGGGGGCTTCTCAGAAGAATGCGCCGCGCAGATGTCTTATCCGCAAGGAGCTTTTTATGCTTTCCATGAGCGACCTTGGTCTGAGCAGGGGTGCCGATAGCCTGCGCCGTGCCGCCTTGCGTGCAACGGTGAAGTTGATTGATGGAAAGCGGACCAAAATCTTCCTCTGCGCCGCCGGGCCAGCGCACCTTGACTGAATCAATGTGGTCTCTTTTCCCAAGACCAAAATGGAGTCGCAAGCTAGATTGTGTGAGATACCCGTCGCCGGCTCTTACGGTTTTCGTTTGTTCTTGCCCATTTGCCTTCACCGTCACCCGTGCACCGATAGCACTTCGGTTAGATTGTGTCCCAATGAGTTCCACTTGAATCCAAGAAGCGGGACTAGTCGATCGATTATGGAGGAAACGCAAGCGGGGTGCACTGCGGTTTTTCACAATTAAATCTTGGAGGCCGTCACCGTCCCAATCACACACAATAGCTCCGCGAGCATCGTCTGAGTAATCCATGCCGCTCGCTGCGGAAACATTTGCAAACCTCCCTGTGCCGGTATTTTGAAAGAGACAGTTCCTTTCCCGGCCACTGAAGGACGCGCCTTGTTTGAGCAACATATGCGTTAACGCTTGCCAAGCATTTTCGTAATCCGGATTGACACTTTCCTGCTCTTCTGGGGATTGCGACGTCACGCGTCGCCAGAAGAAGCTTCACAAGTCATGCGTGTCTGTATTAGTAATGAATCCATTTGGAATATAGATATCTTCAAGCCCATCGTTGTCAAAATCAGTAAACATGGCCCCCCAAGCCCATCGGCCAAGCGCGGTTCCTGATTCTTCTGTGACGTCGGTGAACGTCCCATCACCCTTATTTTCGTAAAGCGTGTTGCCCCGGGCATGGCGTCGGTAATGCTTGACGACATCATCCCCTTTTCCTTTCATGAATTGGTCTCCAAGGGCAGTGATACGTTGGCCCGCTGAGGAAAACATATTACTGACATACAAGTCCATGTCCCCATCAAGGTCATAGTCCGAAAAACTCATACCCATACTTGCGGCGGAACCCTCCATGCCGATGTCTTCCGCAATTTCTTCAAAATGTCCTTGATCATTTCGATAAACGTTGTTCCTTCCATAGTCATTGGCCACGAATAAATCCAAGTCACCATCATTATCAAAGTCTTCCCAGGCGGAAGAAAAACTAAAACGTGAGTTATCTGCGTCCAAGCCGACTTCAACGGTTGCATCTACCCATTTTTGATAGCCGTCATTGCGCCAGTAGCTATTCACACCTCCGTTTTTTGCATCGTGGTAGGGCTTCGGGCGTGCGGACAAAGTCCCTTGGGCTGCCGACGGTGAGTAATGAGCCGCATATAGGTCTAAGTCACCGTCCAAGTCCGCGTCGGCAGCACTCAACCCATGTACGTTTGAGATGTCTTTGCCGGCGAGGACCGCAAAGTCTCCGAAGCGATTGCCCAGGTTGTAGCCGACAAAAACGTAATGGCCCATTCCAAGAGCGATGTCCTTGTCTCCATCATTGTCAAGGTCCACGAGAAGTACACCATGTGTATTCTCCAGGAAATCGACACCCCATGCTTGGGCAACTTCTTGTGTACTCCCGTTAGGCAAGTGGAGAAAGAGGCGATTGGGGAGTCCACCGCCTTGGGCGACATAAAGGTCTTCCAGTCCATCTCCATTGATGTCGCCAAGTGCAGCCCCCTGGAGGCCCATAAAGGAAAAGCCGTCTAGGCGATCTTGATGTTGGTGATATTCATGCGCGCCTCTGAGGAATTCCGTTCTGAAAAAAGGATGGCGCGCGAAAACAAAACCAGTTCGTTCTGCGAAAAGAGGGGCGTTCAGTAGAACCTCTTCATAATTGATTGCGGAAATACTTCGCAGGACTGGTGACTGGTCTTGTTGCGGGAAGTCCCACCCGAAGATCCATCGCAGGGTGAGTTGAAAAGGTTTTTTTGATCTTGTTCCGAGAACATGAACATGGGTATCTGTGGTGTATCCATGTTCACTGGGAATCACACCAACAATTTTGATGTCAACGCGCTCTACTTGGGCATCGGCCAAGTGCTCTAGGAATTGATCCACGAATTGGGAAGTGTCCTTTTTATTTACGAAGATGCCGCTTAACGGTGCCCCACGAAAAACTCTTGTGTCTTCCCCAGTGAATATTTCCGTGATGCCTGTCGGCAAAAGAGGAGAGACTCGAATATTCTGCCAAGAAGGCAGATGTGGATCCTCTCCAAGGGGAGTTGTCTGGAATAAAGCATCTAAAAAAAGATGCATCGGCTTTTTAGATTGGTCATGCAAAACCTCACTGTTCCAGCCGTCGGCGGCAGGGTCTTTCATGCGAAGATTTTCTACCACAGAGATGGAAGGCGCGGGAGAGGGCCGGTCTTCCGTGGAGAAGTCACCACTGCATGCCGACAGAATGAGGCAAGAGGAAAGAAGGGCGCGTAGGGGGGTCATGATGTACGTGGCGGCACTCTCATGATAAAGCCGACAGCGCTTATTTCTCTGTTTCCAGAGGTTTTTCCAGAGGTTTTTCCAGAGTCATTTGGATGGCTGCTTCTAACTCTTTGGTGGAAAACCCGCGTGGACCTTTCGCACCTTGATAGAAAACTTTTCCATCTTTTCCAATGAGATAGAGCCGATCTGGATGGGCCTGCCAGCGGAGGCTGACGGCATTGTCCATTTCGTCGATAACGATGATCATTTTTCTCAAACTCATTCCGACGGCACAGCGTTGTGCCACAGAGATTCTCTCTTCAAATATGATCGGCTCTTCCACGATGGGAGCGTTTCCTCGGAGGTTGGCTTGACCCCCATCCAGGGAGTGTGCTTCTGCCACATAGACCAAGACGAACTCCACCTCGTCCCCATACTTTTCTTGCATCTTGTTCAGTTGACCAACTGAACTGCGGAAGGGGGGTCAGGTGTAAGATCCAAAAATAAGAGCGACCGGTTTTTTTCCTTGAAAACTTGATAGCTTTAGCCGTTTTATAGATTTCTTCTTGGTTTTTTTGCCCGTACTCTTCTCCAGAATAACCAAGTCAAAATCAGGTGCTATCTCGTTTGCCCTGGGCGGTGCGGTCACTTTTTCTTCCTTTGCACGCTTGTTCCCGCCGCGGGACCCTTTGCGACCTCCTCTTTGCCGACTTCGGCCGAGGGAGTCGATGTCATGTTTCGTAAGTTGCCCATCTTTGTTCGAGTCCAAGTTTTGAAATGCCGTTTCACCCCGCGTATATTCCGCTTTGCGGATGATGCCATCGCCGTTGACGTCATATTTTTGACACAGAAATTCCCAAGCAGTCGTGGGCTCTGGAGTGTTTTTTTCGATTTTTTCTTGGGCGACAAGGGGATGGGCGAGGAATAGAAGGCCTCCAGCGAGGCAAAATAGGCGAAAAATAGGGTGCATGTGAGAAGAACACCCGAAGTGCCAAGGGGTTTCGGGGTATGGTGGAGGCATGCGAAACTCCTCTAGCCTCCCCTTGTTTTCCTTGGCCATCTTGGCTTTTGCATTCCCTGCATGGGGCCAGCAATCCATTCAGGTCGAGCAGATAGCCAACGGATTTACAGCTCCTGTTTTAGTGGCTACGCCAGAAGGGGATTTTGACCGGATTTTCGTCGTAGAGCAAAATGGTCAAATCCGTATTGTGCAAAATGGGTCTGTTTTATCAACACCGTTTTTGGATATTCGCTCTGCGGTACGCCATTCCGGCGAGCAAGGCTTGTTGGGCTTGGCATTTCACCCGGACTATGCCAACAATGGTTGGTTCTTTCTCAACTATTCAAATAATTCGGGGGATACCATTGTTTCGCGTTTTACGGTTTCCTCAAACGCCGACGTGGCTGACGCAAACTCCGAAGTCCAAGTCTTATCCATTGCACAACCTTATTCCAATCATAACGGGGGCATGATTGCTTTCGGCCCGAATGGCTACCTTTGGATTGGAACGGGAGACGGTGGTTCCGGTGGAGACCCTGGAAACCGCGCTCAAAATGGGCAACAGCTTCTTGGGAAGATGTTACGCATTGACGTGGACACTTTGCCCTACACCATTCCACCATCCAATCCTTTCGTCTCGGACCCGGCCACCAAAGATGAAATTTGGGCCATCGGCATGCGCAACCCTTGGCGTTTTTCTTTTGACCGTGGTACGGGTGATTTGTGGATTGCCGACGTCGGTCAGAATCAATGGGAAGAGATTGATGTGGAACTGGCCGGTGATACCGGTGGCCGAAATTATGGATGGCGCTTGATGGAGGGGGATCATTGCTACAACCCATCCAATTGCAATTCTGCCGGTTTAACTTTGCCGATTTATGAATACGGCCATAGTGCCGGTTGCTCGGTGACTGGTGGTGGCCTTTATCGTGGTGCACATTTGGCCAAAATGCATGGCCGATATTTCTTTGCGGATTATTGCACGAATAAAATCTGGTCTTTCCGACGGAATGGACAATCCGTCATTGATTTCCAAGATCATACCTCAGAATTAGCTCGACCGAATGGGCAGCCTATTCGGTCCATTTCCGGTTTCGGAGAGGATGCTGCCGGCGAACTCTACATTTGCAGTCTTTCCGGAGGCCAGGTTTACCGGATTATCCCGGATGGCCTTGCTTTAGAGTTGAGCCATTTGGTCGGAGGTCTATCCGCCACGGCAAATATTTCTCAGGCTTTCGCTGGCGGCTCTTTGTTTCTTACCTATTCCTTGACTGGGATGGGGCAGACGCCGGTGCCTCCTTTGGGCGTGACGTTGGACTTGAATCAAGCTAAGCTGTTTAGATCAGGGAATGCCGACGCCAATGGAGACTGGTCCGTCACGGGTAGAATTCCTATTGCACTTTCTGGATACACCCTTTGGGTGCAAGCTTTACAGCTCGGTGCCGTTTCCAATGTTTACGTGCAGTCCGTGGAGTAACGCTACGGACAGGCGGTTACTTTCGTAAAAGTAATAGCCGAAGCCGTAACCGATACATTGAGGTCTGACGACGTTATCGCAGGGGCTGTCTCCGTAGAGTTTCTGGAGTTGACGGATAGATTCAAGGCGCCGGCTTGAATCACCCCTTGATCCGTGCCTGTAAGAGAATTGCAATCTCCACCAATGAGTATGGGGGAGTCGTCGGCGAAAATAGAGAATACGTTTTGTTGATCTCCGTCCAGGATTCCAGAAAGAAGAAAGTCTACTGCAGCTGCACCAGCTGATAAATCTTGTGTGGCATTCAGGAAATAAGCATCCCCGATGGAGGAGAAATTGCGCTCCATTTGAATACTTCCATTGGAGGTATTGAGTTTGAGTAATAAAGGTTGATTGATGTAACCACCTGTCCCATCTTCCATGTCTGTATTTCCGAATGCCCACAGTGCGTTGTTGTGTTCTTCCACAGAGTGAAGAACGCTGACCTCATCTGCGCCGGAAATGGCGTATTGCTTTTTCCATTGGACACTGCCGCTTGTTGCGGGGTCGATGACCACGAGGTCAGTCACGGTGGCATCAAATCCAGCGGTGGAATATCCAATGAGAAGTGCCTTGCCATTATTGAGGAGTGTTCCTCCGACAAAAGACAAATCTGTAGATGCCGTGTAAGTAGCCTCCCAAGAGAATTCTCCGGATGCATCCAGCATGACGACGTAGCCAGAATAGAAGGTGTCGCCCTCTAAGAGGATGGAGCCAAGGAGGAGGGCAGATTTCCCTGAGCCTAAGGACAGATTGCCTTCAAAGAGAGCATCATCGGTGGCGTTCCCAAATTGTTTGTGTGATTCCGTCGTTCCGTCGGAGGAAAGCATCGTGGACCACGCAGTACTGAGCAGAGTATTGGGGTCAAAAAGGTCTCCGACAGCGAGAATGGACCCATCCTTTAATTCTGTGATAGAGCTAAATTGTGCAAGCCCCCCAGTGTCTTCCGTGAAATAATTCTTTGTCCAACCTACTTGGATTGCCCCGCTGTCGTTCAGAGGGAGAAGCCAGGCCCCATTAGTTGCGGTGCCCGCACTGGAGCCGTAATCCCAAGAACCCGCAGCGATGGCGCCATTCGTTAACCCAGTCACACCATTTAAGTGCGCCACGTTGTAAGTCGGAGCGCTATCCAACTGGAACTGGAACCCCCATTTTTTTGTAGGTGTGGATTCTCCCGTAAGGTCGGTTTCATTGTGAGCGAAGATGGGGAAGGATTCGTCCTCTGTAAGTCCCGTCCAACTGGAAGTCATCCCTACCCAATATTGTTCCTTGTCAAGCCCCGCCCAAGCCGCTGTGATGTCCGTGTAGTCATTTGCCTGAGGCAGATCGAATTTGCCGTAAGTGTTATCCGCGGGGTTCTCACCGCCTCCGCCACCATTGTTGCCTCCACCGTCGCTATTGTTGCCACTTCCTTCGTCCACGGTTTCTCCACCACTTCCACAAGAAACGCCAAGGCTGAGAAAGAGCAACCCGAAGCCAAGCAGGGAGGGAAGGGAGGAGAGTGTCCGAAACATTCGCCTAGATTAGCGTTGGTCGAGTGGTGCCCAATCTCTTTGCGTTTGGCCCGTGTAAATCTGCCGGGGTCGGCCGATGCGTGTATCGGGGTCATTGCGCATTTCCATCCACTGAGCAATCCAGCCGGACATGCGGCCCATGGCGAACATGACGGTAAACATATTGACAGGGATTCCGATGGAGCGGTAAATCACCCCGGAGTAGAAATCTACATTGGGGTAGAGATTCCGTTCTATAAAATATTCGTCATTCAGCGCAATTTCTTCCAGTTCCATGGCAATCTCAAGTTGGCGATTGGAAATCCCCAGGCGCTCCACCACATCTTGACAGGCTTTTTTCAGTACCTTCGCGCGTGGGTCAAAATTTTTGTACACCCGATGACCAAAGCCCATCAAGCGAACTTGACTTTTCTTGTCTTTAGCGCGGTCTACAAATTCTTGCGCGGTATAGCCCATTTCACTGATGGCATCTAACATCTCAATCACCTTTTGATTTGCACCACCATGGAGTGGCCCCCAAAGTGCAGAGAGTCCCGCGGAGATACTGGCAAAGAGGTTGGCTTGTGAAGAGCCAACTAAGCGCACCGTAGAGGTGGAGCAGTTTTGCTCATGGTCGGCGTGCAAAATCAAAAGTTGGTCCAGCACGCGGGCAATAACGGGGTCCACTTCATAATCTTCGCAAGGAGTCGCAAACATCATATGCAAGAAGTTTTCCGAGTAGGACAAGTCATTGCGTGGATAAATAAGAGGCTGACCGACGGAATGCTTATAGGCCCAAGCTGCCAAAGTTGGGTACTTGGAAATCAAGCGGATCACAGTTTCCTGCAAAACTCGAGGAGATTCTGGTTCTGGATAGAACGCTGAGAACGCGGAAACCATGGCCGCAGTCATGGGCATGGGATGGCCCGATTTTGGGAGAGAGTTAAGGAAACCACGAAAGTTTTCATGCAACATCGTGTGCGTGGTGACTTGATGGGTGAACTCTTTAAGTTGGCTCTGATTCGGCAGTTCACCATTGAGCAAAAGCCAGGAGGTTTCCAGGAATGAGCTTTGCTCTGCTAATTGTTCAATGGGGTAGCCTCGGTAGCTGAGAATCCCTTTGTCCCCATCAATAAACGTGATGTTACTTTTGCAGGATCCCGTATTTCCATAGCCTGGGTCAAAAGTGATTAACCCCGTCGTGCTCCGAAGTTTGGAAATATCTGCCCCCATTTCGTTTTCGGTGCCGGTGGAGAGGGGGAGGTCAAGATTTTGATCCCCTGCCTTGAGATGGGCGTGCTCAATTTTGTTCATGGCGATAACAGATTTTACATGTACGGGTTCTGCCCAGAAGCATGATCTGTGGAATCATGAATGGCCGTGATATCTGGGACGGCATTACGAATGGACGTTTCCACACCTTGCTTCATAGTGAGGGCGGCTGACCCACACCCTTGACAGCCCCCACCCATAGTGATGTAGAGCTCAGAACCGTCAGAGGCTTGGATTTCTACCCATCCACCATGACTTGCAAGGTTAGGGTTGAGTTCTGCATCGATCACTTTTTGCGCCTGGTTGCGCCACAGGTCACCGTCGGTCATGGAGTCACCCGCTCCTTCTTTGACGCAGGCTTCTCCGCCGTTGAGGAAAGCGCGAATGGCTGCACCGGTTGCCTTTGCGATGGGTCGCCAGTCATCTGGAGTAGATTCCATACTCACGAGGACCTCATGGCCTCCAATGCGGACTCCTTTGACGTGGTCTGCGGCAGCAAAAATAGCGGCGGCAAGAGGCATCCATTCCGTGGCAAATTCTGGATTACTTGTGTAAAGAAGGCCTGAATGTAGGCTGCGGTCTACAGCACGATAGAGGCAGTTTGAGGGCAGGGTTTGAGGCTCTGCCGTAATTTGAATTTCAGATTGAGTATCATTCATGGGATTGAGAAGTTTGGACACCTCAGATTCTAACCGAAATGGACGAGGCAATGGGACCAAAGACGCCGAAGTCTTGCCAGGCTTTCCACTTCCTCAACCTCCCATTCTTCCTGAAGTGCCTGGAGAATGTCTTTGACCGACATGTCTCCATCGCTCATGTCCAATACACTCAGTTCCAACGTGTCTGAGTCATAGTTATCTCCGTAAGCCATGAGGTGAACGGCTACAGGTTCTCCGTCTGCGTCGGCGACGGTCTCTGAGCTGACACTATGAATGCGCTGGGGGTAGGCCTCTTCAAAGTGGTCGGCCGACGGAAACCCTTTTTTGCGAATGACCCAGTGTTCCATCACGAGAAGGTCTAGGTCAGAACGCAGGAATGAGCGAATGGCGTCATTTGGGGTTTCCACAATGGGCTCCCCTTGGATATTGAATGATGTATTCAGCAGCATGGGAAGCTCCGTGCGTTTTGCGAAGGCGCGAATGAGGTCGGCGTACAACGGATTCTCTTTTTCCGCTAGCGTTTGTAGGCGTGCAGTACCATCTACATGAACGACGGCCGGGATCAACGCCTGCTTTTCTGGCCGTGTTTGAACGGTAATGGACATGTAGGGACTGGGGGTGACGTTTTCAAAAAACTCATCTGCATGTTCCGCTAAAACCGTAGGGGCAAAAGGGCGAAACCCTTCTCGTTTTTTGATGGCAGTGTTAATTCGTTCGACCATGGAAGCGTCTTGTGGGGTCGCCAAAATACTTCGGTTCCCTAAGGCCCGAGGTCCTAATTCGCTTCGTCCTTGAAACCAGCCCACCACATTTCCAGCAGCGAGAGCATCTGCCGTCTCTTCTAAAAAGTTTTCTTGCTCTTTTGCTTCCAGCCAAGGAAGTGATTCTTGCAGGCTATTTTGAATTTCCTGTGAGGAAAAGGCACGGCCGGTATAGGGCGAGGGTGGCACTCGGGTAGGAATCGCGGCATTCTTCTGGTGCCAGCCGTAATAAGCACAGCCGACGGCCACGCCGTCATCGCCGGGCCAAGGTGGAATATAAACTTGTTGAAAACCCGATTCTCGCTGGATGCGACCATTTAAGGTGCTATTAAGGCCAACGCCGCCGACGAGACATAGGTTCGTTTCTCCGGTCTCCTTTTGAAACTTTTTCAGAAACTCTAAGGTGACCTGTTCAAGGTCGTATTGAATTTGCGCTGCCATGCGTGCATAGGCCGCATGATTTTCTTTGTTGTCCCAGTCATTGGGGAGCGGCAGTTGGCGAATCAGATCCCAATTCACGGAGAGAGCTTCCAGTGGGCCTTGAAAGTAAGGGTCTTCCTTGTGGCTTTCGACGCCATTCCAATGCTCATCCCAAGGGGCCAAGCCCATGATTTTCCCGCAGGCATTCCAATCTCCAAAAACATGGCTTGAAATTCTTGAGTACAGTGCACCCAGAGATTCCATATTTTCAAAGCCGTAGTTGTAAAGAAATGTGGGGGTGTGCTCACAGGTCCATCGTTTGAAAACACGTTGAAGATCCATGCCCTGAAAGCGAAACACCGTCTCTCCTTCTCGCCAACTCTGATTTTCTTGGAGCGACATAGGCACTTGTTGATACGAAGGCGCGCACGACAGTGAGGCTTCGGTGGCACCCCCCTTGGCTGCTTCCCAATCTTTTTTTGTGCTTCCCATTCCATCCATGACCACAATCAACCCATGATCAAAGGGGGCTGTCGGAAGGGCGGACCAGGCGTGCGCTAAGTGATGGGTGAGCTCCAGTTTTTCTTTTCCTGGGAATAAGTTAAAGGGCGAGAGAAAACTTGGCTCTTGTTGGTGTAATGCCGCAGCCCATTCCAGAGTTTGTTCGAAAGCTTCAATGGGAAACAAATGATTATTCGCGACGACTAACCCGATGTCTGCCAAGGAACATCCTATGCTTTTCAATGCGTACTCGACCACCGCGGAAACATCGCCTCCATGGTGTTTTTTACGCGTCACCCGTTCCTTCGCTAGGCCAAAAAGGGGGCGGCCATCGGCGTCTAGGAGAAAGCAGGAGGCCGAGTGCGTGTATTGGTTTAGGCCAAGAATCAAGGGGGGAGCCATGGGGGACAGTTTAGGGGAATCCTCTCAAGCTCTGACCTTGGAAGGGCTTCGAAAAATCCGTCCTCGTAGATGCAAAATCTATGGTATCTTTCGTCTAGGCAGGAAGCTCATCCCCATTGCTTTCTGCTCATCCCCTAAATCTCAGGAAGAGAACCGTGCCAGCTCAGTTAAAGGTGTTTGAAGGTCCCGATGTTTATCGGGAACAGGCTGATGCATGGCATGAGTTATTGTTGCGGACCGAGAAAAAGCAGGAATTACCGTCTTTCTTTCTCCAGCGGGCTTGGTTGCAGACTTGGGCCGAGCACTATGGGAAAGAGAAGCGTTTATTTTTAGTGGTCGCGGAGAATGAAGATGGTCAATGGATTGGCGGTCTTCCCTTGGTGCTTGGCATAGGCCGCGTAGGTCGGTTTAAGGTTCCTAAATTAGAGATGGCTGGCTCACCCTTGGTGGACTGCATTGGAATACCGGCGGTAGATCGCCGCGCTAGAGCCGAGACATTAAAGTTGATTCTTCAATGGTCTCAAAAAGAGATGAAAGATTGGGTGGCTTTTGAGATGCGAGAAATCCCGGTGGAGGACCAAGTGGCGGAGGAGATTCCAAGACAGGCGGGACAAGTGCATTTGCCGGTATTTACAAAAGTTTGTTCCAAGGCGCCACTGCTTGACTTAGAAGAGTTTGATGAAAGTGGCCAAAAAGTTTCTAAAAACTTGCGTTCTAATCTAAAGCGTCGGACAAAGAAATTGGAAAAAGAAGGTCAAGTGGAAAAATGGTTTGGTTTTCCAGGGGCAGAGGAATTGGACACGCTCTTCCGTGAATGCTGTGCTGTTGAGGCCGCCAGTTGGAAAGCCGACGGGGAGGCCCGACTCTTAGAGGGAGATTCCAAGCCCTTTATTCGCTCGCTGTGGGACCGTTTGTCCGGCAAAGGAGACCTTGCTGTGGGCACTATTCGCTTAGATGGCAAGTTGATCGCTTTTCACTGGGGCTTTCGTTCCAACGAAAATCGATTTTTGTCTTATAACTTGGCTTATGACAGTGATTTCCACAACTTTTCTCCAGGAACGCTGCTCATGCACCATATGGCAGAAACCGGATCTTCCATCGGTTTCCAATTTTTAGATGCCTCGCGAGGCGGATTGGATCATGCGCATTTATTAGAGCGCTATCACGGGGGCTCTCGTCAGCACATGTCGGCAACGTTCTACGCGCCTTCTTTTAAAGCCCGCTCAATTCAAGTATTACGTCATTCCTTGATGCCAGCGGCTCGGCGAGTGCAAGAGCGTATTCGAGCGATGAAACCGTCTACAACGGCTCCGACTTCTGCCTAGGCGTTGACGGCTTAGGATTTGCTTAGACTTTTTCCGGTTCCCCGGCCACGTCATAGATCGTGACAGCTGGCGGGCCCTGGAGGTCCTCCTCAATGGCCGGGCCGAAGGCTAGGAAGTGGTCGGTAGAAAAATGGGAATCAATGGCGGCCTGATCTTGCCACTCTTCGAAAAAAGTAATCTCGCCTGGATTCTCAATACTCTCCGAAAAGGCATAGCTGATGCATCCAGGCTCTGCGCGCGACGGGTCCAGCATTTTGAGGCAAGCAGCCCGAAGTCCGGCCAGCCGACCTTCTTTTGCTTGAAGTCTGGCAAGGATGATTTTCATGGGGAAATCATAGCGGGCGGCACCCCTGTCCCCGTGTAAAATCTATGGATGGTCTCCCTCCATTCTTGCCATGCTGGCCGCCGCGGTGACGACGTTCGCGGGGATGTTTGGCTTTCCTATGAGCCGACGCCCACCGCGTTTGAGCTAGAATTTCATTCTAAGTTGGAAGGGCTTTACGGAGATTCCACGCGCGCGCTTTTAAAAGAATTGGCGCAGAAGCACGGTTTGGAGTTAGGTCGGCTTACGGTAGAGGACAAGGGCGCTTACCCTTTCGTGTTGCGGGCTCGCATGGAGTCTTTGTTGCAACAAGTTTTCGATGATCCCTCTTTGCGTATTGAGCCGGAAGCACCTGTCCGACCGGGGCCGGGAGGTCGTCCGTCCATGCCACCGATACAACGAGATCGTTTGCGTCGGTCCCGTTTGTATCTTCCTGGGAATGAGGCGAAATACATGTTGAACGCGGCGTTGCATGAGCCCGATGCCATTATTTTGGACCTAGAAGATTCGGTGGCGGCGTCGGCAAAACAAGACGCGCGTTCCATGGTGCGTCATGCATTATTGACCTTGGATTTTGGCAGCTGTGAGCGCATGGTTCGCATCAATCAAGGAGCGGCGGGGCTCTTGGACCTTGCCGCTTTAGAAGGCGCACCCTTTCATTTGTTGCTCTTGCCCAAAGTTGAAACAGCGCAGGAAATTCTGGAAATCGAAACAGCTCTTCAGGGAAGAGAACTTCTACTGATGCCCATCCTGGAAACGGCGCGCGGTATTTTGAACGCCGACGCCATTGCTGGAGCAAGTTTGCGCAATGTTGCTTTGACTTTAGGCTTGGAAGATCTCACGGCGGATTTAGGTGTGGTGAAGACAACGGAAGGGCAGGAAACTGCTTGGGCATCCTCCCAAGTGATTTTTGCAGCAAAGGCGAATGGGTTGCAAGCCATTGATTCGGTTTATGGGAATATCGCCGACGAACACGGGCTTCGGGCTAGTGTGCGCACGGCCAAGGCTATGGGCTTTGAAGGCAAAGGCTGTGTTCACCCTCGCCAAGTCCTGGTCGTGCATGAAGAGTTTTCACCCAGCGAAGAAGAGCTGGACCGGGCTCAAAAAATTGTTGCCGCGTTTGAAGAAGCTGAGGCACAGGGTTTAGGGGTGGTGAGTTTGGGGTCAAAGATGATTGACCCCCCAGTTGTCAAGCGTGCGTTGAATCTTGTTCGCTTGGCTCAAGCACAAAATCACGGAGGCGCGGATCATGAGTGAATTTTCTACTGCCCTGGGTCGTTCAGTCCCTATGGAAATCAATGGCCGGACTACCCTCCCTTTTCAGGGCGTAGGCGTTCATCGGCCATCGGGCTTCCAGGCGGCAAAAAAGATTTCTACTTGTGCTGATTTCCCCGCCGACGGCGACAAGCGAGTTGTTGTTGAGGGGGACATGGTGGCGAAACTGAAAGAGGCCTTGCACCGGGCTGGTTTGAAAGACGGCATGACCGTTTCTACACACCACCACTTCCGGAATGGAGATTTGGTCGCCAACGCTCTTTTTGACGCGGCCAAACAATTGGGCGTGAAGGATTTACGATGGTTTCCCAGCGCAAGCTTTCCTTGCCATGCACATTTGTTGCCTTATTTGGAAGACGGCACCATTCACCATATTGAAGGTTCCATGAACGGTCCTTTAGGTGCCTATTGTTCCGAGGGGAAAATGCAGGGCCTTGGCGTTCTTCGTTCTCACGGTGGCCGATGGCAATCTATTCAGGACGGAGAAGTACATATTGACATCGCAGTTTTGGCCGCACCTACCGCCGACGCCTTCGGCAACGCCACCGGAGATCGTGGCCCTAGCGCATGTGGTTTGTTGGGCTTCGGTTTGGCCGATTCTCAATTTGCAGACCACGTTATTGTGGTGACGGATAATTTGGTCCCTTTCCCTTGCCTGCCCTGGCAGATTCAGGGTCAAAATGTAGACCAAGTGGTGGAGGTGGAGAGGGTCGGCCTTCCTGAAAAAATCGTTTCAGGAACCACACGGGTCACCAAATCTCCTGACCGCCTGCTGATTGCGGAGCACATTGCCAAGTTTGTTCGAGACACAGGCATCATGAAGCCCGGGTTTTCCTTCCAAGCCGGCGCAGGTGGCATTACTTTAGCCTTTGCCATGTTCCTGAAGAAATTCATGAAAGAAGCCGGCGTGACGGCTTCCTTTGTTCGTGGTGGCTCTAATCAATACTTGGTGGAAATGCTGGAAGAAGGCTTGACCCCCGTGATATTGGACGGTCAAACCTTTGACCTAGAAGGTGTGCGTTCTATGCGTGAAAACGCGGGTCACCAAAACACATCTCCATTCACTAGCTATAACTTTCATGGCAAAGGGAATTTTGCATCCATGGTGGATGTTGTGGTCTTGGGCGCCACTGAAGTCGATGTCGATTTTAACGCCAACGTCGTCACCCATTCTGACGGCCGCCTATTGCATGGCATCGGCGGTTGGCAGAATTGTTTGTTTTCAAAGTGCACTATTTTGGCGGTGCCTAGCGTGCGAGACCGCATCCCGGTGATTTTGGATGAAGTGACCACCATGGTCGGCCCCGGCGAATTGATTGATGTGATTGCCACCGAGCAAGGTTTGTGCATTCACCCGAAGCGGACTGATTTGTTGGAAGCGGCTAATAAGTCGTCGGTGCCCATCTTGGACATACACGATTTAAAGGCCCGTGTGGACCGCCTTTGTGGGGGAGCGCCTCAAAAGCCTCGATTGGGTGAGAAGTTCATTGCTGCCATTCAATGGGTGGATGGAACCACCATTGACGCGGTTCGACAAGTGCTTTAGGCCTGTATAAACTGTGGGGATGAAACAGGTTCTCCCCATTTTTTCTCTTGTTGTTATTGCCTTGAGTTCTTGCGGCGAATCCACGCCCATCGTGGAGGAAATGCCAAAGCCACCTGCCACGATGAATCTGTTGGACCTCACCCAGGCTCTTTGGACCTCTTGGGAGGAGACAGACGTGGCCGGCACTCCCGTGTTTTATTTTGCGGGCGAAAATATTCCAGGATTTGGAAACCCTTCTTTCTCTCTTCCAATTCAGTTTCAAAATCACGCCTCAAGTTTTTCAGTTTCCGTGGACTTGAATGCCATGAAATTCTCAGGGCTCCCTCTGGATGTTATGACGGAAATTCCAGATTTCACCGGCTCCGAGGTCGGCATGAAAGCATCCTTGGCATCGGGCATGCATTGCTGGGGGACGAATCTTCCGGAAGTGGATGACGTGTCTTTCTTCACGAATGCACAAGCCTGGAAAAAAACATGGGACCTTCTAGTCCGTTCCCAGGCTTATCAGATGGACGTTGTGACGGGAGAGGTGTCTCCGGAAGAATTTGCAGAAGCCTTGATGACTCTCATTGACTCAATTCAAGAGAGTCCAAATAGCGAAGAAGTGCTCACAGAGCTGAGTAATTTGATTGGCAACGAATTGATGTCTCATGCCACCTTGCACCGATCGGATCTTGGGGACCATGCTTTTCGCTACAGCGCAAGCCTCGGTGACCTTTGGGTTGACATGATTTATGGAAGCCTAGAGAAACTTCCTTGGGCTGCAGTGACGGCTAAATTAGAGGCCGAAATCCCAGACGAGGCGAAGTCCAAGCCAGAGGGTCAAGCCGTTTTAAAGTGGTTAAGAGAGGACTTGCCTCATTATCCAAAGTCAAAATACCAAGCTTTTGCCGATGCCATGGAGAAGGGTATGGACATGACCCTGCAGTATGACCTTCATCAAAGAGAGGACGGGTCTTTGTTTGCTACGGCATATCTTATTCGTGCAAGTCTGAAAGATGAGGACACTCTTCATCTGGCCGCAAACGATTTCATTGACGCCTTCCTTGATTTCATGGGGGATGTGATTCCAGCAGAAAAGCGACAAGAAGCATTGGCGATGAAAGAGGGGCTTCAAGAAAATTCGGAAATGCAGGCAATCTTTGGTCTTGCCAACCTGAGTTTTTCCATGAGCATGGCCACTCCCGACGGCTTCGACTTCCGACCAATCCCAGAGTCTGCCTTCACAATTTTGGAAGCAGAAAGAGAAACTGCCGACGATGTCAGCATGCAAGTTGAGGCCTTCCTCCCCATGGTTGAAATGACCCTGCGCGAGGCCGGCGCCATGCCACTAGAGTCAGAAAGCCTGGTCTTTTAACTTTGGAGAATGAACGAGTTCTAAAGCGAACTTACAGGAACTAAAACCGTTTCGGTCGTTCGGTACGGCCGGAGCGGTTTTGCCGTTTGGAGGACGTCGGCGGTCCAAAACTTTTTATTCTCATGGTGATCTTTCCGAAGAAGTACCCAGGCGTGGGGGTGGCTCACGACCCAAGTTTTGAGCGCTTCATAACTTTCATGAATGACCAGAGGTTGTTCCAGGCGTCCGACGAAATGATATTCCGCGTGGTATTCCCCAAGGTGCGCCACCTCTATCCCTTTGGCTTGCAGTGCGCCGATAGCCTGCGCGGTGGGTGCCATGTTGTAACTGTTTGCAAGAGGCCCAAAGCCGGCACCATGCGCGACGACCACGATGAGTGGGCCAGCCAAAAAGAGTCGTTGCACGGAGAACTCTCTCCGCGGACTTCGGAAAAAGAGCAAGGCGAGTCCACCAGAAAGAAGAGCGCCTCCCCAGAGGGGGGAGAGTTTGGGGGTGACCTCGGGCCAGGGAGACCATTCTGTCTTGAGAACAATCACGACCAGGAATGCACCCAGTCCGGCCAGGAAGACACCAGGGAGCTGGACCCGGACGGACTCCGCGCGGCCTCGAACCGCAAGACCTCGGCCGACTAAAAGGGCTAAGGCGGGGAACATCGGCAAAAGATAGTGCGGTTGCTTTCCGCTGACGAAGGAGAAAATCACGAGGGGGATTAGTGCCCACGCCCAGCAAAGGCGCACAGCCGCTTCTTTGCGCGGTCCTTGTACGGCCTTCCAAGCTTCGGGCCAAAAAAACCATGGGAACAAAAGCCCCGGGAGGAACATGAAGTACCAGTAAAAAGGTCGTGCATGCGCGAAGGAGTCACTGACGCGCCCCGCAGTTTGGCCCCAAAAGATGGCGTTTTGATAAGCCTCTCCGCCGGATTGCCCAGCGGGAATCGCCCAGCATAGAGCAATGCCGACACCACCGATGAAGGAGAGGAGGCCGCCCAAAGTCCAACGGCCGATATGGATTTGTCTTCGCCAAATCCATGGACCAAGCAGCATAAGAGGCAGCAGGAAAAGTAAGACCACAGGGCCCTTCGTCAAAATCCCTAACCCAATGCCAAGGGCCACCAAGAACCAACCAAGGAAAGGGCGTCGGCTGGCGGCAAGAATGAGTCCCAAGACACCAACCTCCACGAAAAACACAACGAGCATGTCAAACATGGAGGTCGTGGTAAAGACGGCCCACCATAATGAGCCAAGGAGGAGATAAGGAGCCGTTTGCGCGACACCAGGAAGTCGTGGCCAAAGGCGTCGGCCGATTACGGCGGCGAGAATCAAGGAAGCCAGGCCCATGAGAGGATGGACCAGCCGTGGCCACCAGTCATTCACGCCGAAGACCGCCCAGCCTCCTTGCATAAGCCAGAAAAGAAGAGGTGGCTTGTGACTGTAGGTGGCCCCATTTTTGAACGGAACCAGAAAGTCTTGGCGCAGCCACATTTCCCAAGCCACGCTGGCGTAGCGCGTTTCATCAATGGGGAGAAGGGGCCGGAGTGTGAGGGCCATGGCCACAATTCCGCCGAACACGGCGAGCAGGGGAAACCATCCGGCGAGCCTTTTCATGAAGCGCTTCGAGTTTCTTGTGTTTCTTTTTTCTCGCGCGCAATAAAGGTCAGGTTGCGTAAGTACACAAACGTTCCGACGGATTGCCCCACCACAATGACAGGGTCTCGATCCAAAATCCCGTAAATCAATAGGAGGATGGCTCCACCAATACTGAAGTACCAAAAGATAACCGGGATGACGCTGCGCTTTTGCTTTTCGCTAACGACCCACTGCACAAGGAATCTCATGAAGAAAACCGCTTGGCCGACGAAGCCCACAATCACGATGGGGTTTTTCGCCGCCTCCCACATTTCTTGAAACCAGTCGTTCATTAGGACAGCTCGTCTTTTTCGATTTGAGTAGATTGTGAAACGGCATTGCGGCGTTGCAGCCACATTACACCGATAAGGTCCCAAATTCCAACCCAAGCACGATCAAAAACGCCGTACTTGGAGACACCGCGTGTGCGTGGTCTGTGGTTCACGGGAACAGAAAGGCTTTGACCGCCCGCCCGTCGTATCATAGCCGGAAGGTAGCGGTGGAGATGCGTAAACCAAGGCATGTCCAGGAAAACCTGTTTAGGGAAAAGTTTAAGTCCGCAACCGGTGTCCGGCGTGGCATCGTTTAAGAGTTTTGCCCGCAAGCCATTGGCAAAACGAGAGGCCAAGCGCTTTGACCAAGTATCTTTGCGGTTAACTCGGTGGCCGATGGCCATCCAGAGCCCGTCCTCCTCCGCTTTTTCTTGGAGTGCATCCCATAGTTTGGGGATGTCGGCAGGGTCATTTTGTCCATCACCGTCTAAGGTGACAATCCAATCAAACTGAGCGTGCTGCGCCCCAGTTCTCATGCCAGCGCTTTGGCCACAACGCTGTGCATGTTGGATGACGCGGAGGCGTGGCTCTTCTGCCATCAGGGCAGCCAGAATCTGGGGCGACTCATCCTCAGAACCATCGTCCACATAAATGATTTCATATTCCAAGCGCCCTTCCAGAGCGGCATGGATTTCTCCCACGAGGGGGCGGATATTGTCGGCCTCATTCAGGACCGGTACGACGACGGAAAGCATCGGCGACTATGATAGGGGGGCCACCTTAGAATCCAAATTCCCTCATGCCTGAAGATTCTCCCCTCGTTTCCGCCCCCGTCCTCGTGACAGGAGCCGCTGGTTTTATTGGCTTTCATGTCGCCAAGAAACTGCTAGATGCTGGTGTGGTCGTGGTCGGCTTAGACAGCGTGAATGATTATTACGACACGACCCTGAAAGAGGCGCGTTTGGATCAGTTGCGGGTTTACCCAGGCTTCACATTCTTGAAAATCAATTTGGCGGATCGCTTAGCCATGGAAGCCATGTTCCAGGACTCTGGTTTTCGCGCCATCGTTCATTTAGCCGCGCAGGTGGGCGTTCGGTATTCGGTAGAAAACCCCTATGCTTATTTAGAAAGCAATGTTCTGGGTTTTTTAAATGTCCTCGAAGGATGCCGAAATCATCCCGTGGATCACTTGGTTTATGCATCTTCCTCTTCCGTTTATGGCGCGAATACGCGCATGCCCTTTACCGTGCATGATCGCGTGGAACACCCGGTTTCTTTGTACGCCGCTACTAAAAAGGCCGACGAGCTCATGGCGCACTCTTATGCCCATCTTTACGGCGTGCCGTGTACGGGTTTGCGCTTCTTTACGGTCTATGGCCCTTGGGGTCGGCCGGATATGGCAGTGTATAAGTTCACTAAAGCCATTGCAGAAGGCCAACCCATTGATGTTTATAATTACGGAAAGATGAAGCGAGACTTTACTTATGTGGATGACATTGTAGAGGGCGTTTGCCGCGTTTTAGATTTGCCGCCTTCAGCCAATCCCAATTGGGCTGGCGCAGTGCCGGATCCCGCAACCAGTTCCGCACCTTATCGTGTGTATAATATTGGAAATCATGATTCGGTTGAGTTGATGCGCATGATTGAAGTGATTGAAAAGAATGTCGGGAAACGCGCAATCAAGAATTTAATGCCTATGCAACCGGGCGATGTTTTGGAAACGTACGCTTCCGTAGAAGACTTGGCGCGGGACGCTGGCTTCCGCCCTTCCACGCCGATGGAAGTTGGGATTCGAAAGTTTGTGGATTGGTACCGCAGTTACCATGGCATTGCTACGGACAGTTCCAAAGAAAGTGACGGGCTGACGTCGGCGTAACGTTCCGTTAATTCCGTAATGGATGCGCCGGGCTGGGCATTTCCCAGGAGAACACCTTCAGGAGGGTTCTTGCCGGTTTGTGGATCGTGAACCACTTGGCTCCATCTCAAATCATCTATCTCATTGACGACGATGAGGATGCCGATGATTTGGGAACTTTTCAGGTCGTCGAGAGCATTCCAAAAGCAAAGCCCATGGTATTGTGATCCGCCGCCTTCCGTTTTCACTTTTGCGGCAGGAGCAAGAAGGCCAACGTGGGGGAGAGCCCCATTGCCGATGTGACACGATTCCACTTGGACGGTATTTCGGGGATCTTGCCGAAGGTCATACGTTTTGGGTGCCCAAATGACGACTCCGCCAAGAAGTCTGCAGTGCTTAAGGGAAAGTATTTCTCCTTCCTTCAGTCGAAAGACTGCCGTTTTATGAAGGGTTTGGTGTTCTAATAAAGTGACGTCCTGAAAGATGACGCGGTCATTCCCCGGAATCAGCCAAGTGTCCAAGTCCCACGCAGGCATCCGAACGGGCTCCGTTCTTTTTTGCTCATCCGTTTGGAATCCAAGGTAGGTGGTGTCCGTAAATTTCCAAAGCGTGTCTGTGATGTGAGTGCCGGTGAGAAGGAAATCCTCGTATGCTGACGCTCCGCCTGGCACCCAATTTCCGTTCCCTTCAGCGCTCATTTCCCAATCTAAAACAGATCCGGGAGCGTCGGCCAACACGAGCTCCCCTGTGATATGAACACCTTCAAGTGAAACAGCACCGCCAAGCGCAACCAAGGCCTTGTCTCCTATTCCGCTTTGTGCTTCCGCTTGCAGCTGCACGCTAAGTTCCGCATGGGCAAGATCTCGGTCACCCTGGATGCGGTAAGTGCCCGCCTCTTCTTTAACCAAGAACGAAGAAGAATTCATGTAGTAAAGAGGCTGGTTCATCCCTTGCCAATCTGGGTCAAGCGTAAGCCGACGTTGCGCGTGCTCTAGTCCAGACTGCAGAGCCAAGTCCGCGTGGAGCTCTCCGATGCTAAGTCGTGTGGTTTCAAGCTGTGCCGTGGTCGACGCACGAAAACCTAAGGCTAAGCTGGCAAAGAGTCCGCTAAGAATCAAAACAAGGAGTAAAACGGACCCTTGTTGCTTTGTGTGTGTGCTTTCTTTCATCCTACTCTCCTTGTCGGAGGCCGGATGGAGCTCTTCAGTCTTATTCGTACACTTCGTGCAACGAAGCCATATTCACCGAAGGCAGTTCACCGAAGAACTCAATCCCTTCGGGAGGGTTTTCAGCAGCATTGGAGTCCCAGCGGAAGGTAGAGTCACGGATGTCTTGGGCGTCATTCAAGACCACCGTTAATCCGTCACAGAGACTGCGTCGCATGCGAGCGATGGAGTGAAGTAAGTTCACACCAAATATCTTGTGTTTCCCGTTGTCCGTGCGAAGGCGGCAACCCGGAGCCAGAATCCCTAAGTAGTTTTCGCCTTTTCCGATGATACATTTTCCCTTAAGGATAATTTTATTGCGCGGTTTGGCGTGAGAGTGTGCGTCGGATTCGAGAAAAACGACTAGGCCACCGAGGAGTTGAACATTTTCCAAGTGAAGTTCTGCGCCGGGCTTGAGGATGACTACGGCTGTTTGCTTGAGGTGGAGGTTCTTGAGCTGACGTATGTTTTTATAAATCCGCCGGTCTTTGCCCGGTTCCAGCCATGATTTCATGTCCCAACCAGGAGCGTGAATCTCTTTGTCGACCTTACGTTCTCTTCTGGGAGTGCCGTATATTTTGTTACTGCACTTCCAAAGTTTTCCGAAGAGATTAAGGCGAGAGAATTGAATGAGGGCCGGGACGAAGGGAGCGGCAACCCAATTCCGACCTTTTCGGTAATCGCGGAGGTAGCCGGGAGCGTCCACCCAAAGGATATCGCCTTCTACGGTGATGTTCGACCCGCTGGCTCGCCCACCCAAAATGGAGAGCGCTTTGTCTCGGACGGGGTCTCCTGGCTGAACTTCCACGGTAGTTTGCAGGCGCGTGAACGCCTTGCCATATTGAGATCCTTCCAAGGTTAAGGAAACTTCGGTGGGGTTGATGTTGGACACATCGCCGACCTCTCGCTCGACAGTGAAGGACGTTCCGTCAGAAAGCTGAATAGCTTGAATGCCCGTGCCTGCCCAAGTGGGGTCTAGGAGAAGGCGTCGGCGGGCGTATTCCAGCGCAGACTGTGCGGCGAGTTCGGAATGAAGCGAAGAGGCTTCGTTGCGGGCCACACCGATTTGACCACTCACGCTTGAGGAGAAAGATAGCGAAGCCAGTGCCAACATGCCGGTGACTAAGAGCGCCATGAGCAAGACTGCGCCGTTGTGGGCGTCAGGGGTGAGATGGCGAGGAAGGGGTTTAACGGACATGGCTTCGGACCCAGGTGGCAGCACCAAGGTCAATGGTGCGGTTAAGGGTGGCGGCGCCGGTTTCAGAGCCTGCGTTCACGGAGAGATTCCATTCCACGGACACTTGAGTGACGACCTCTTCCTCATCGACCCATTCGGTAAGGGTCTTAAGTTGGAATGTGTTTAAACCTTGAATAACCGTTTCTGAATCTAAGTTGTCCGCCAAGGTGAGTTCTTTGCTGGCGGCTGTCCAAGTCCAAGTCAACGGCGAGGCGGTTCCGCCTGGGGTGATTTGAAGGGTCCATTGCGTCTCGGCATCGCCGATGACTTCCAACTCCGAAGCGTAGCGACAGTCTTTCAAAAGGCGATCCAAAATGCGTCGCGCGTGAACTTGCGTATGAATGCGTGCATCGCCTTCGCGAACCACGGCAAATGTTTCCCCAGTTCCATAAAGTGCACCAAACAACAAAAGCATGGCCACCGTGGTTGCCACCATGACTTCGGCAATAGAGAAACCCGCTTGCGCATGAAGCCGACGTATTTTCATGGCCCGACCTCTTCTTGGGCTTCGAGGTTGCCCGTTAACGAGTGGCCTTTTAAGAGCCAGGTCGTATCTCCGGATTGAAAACGTAAGGAGACTGGAGATGGCATTTTCCCGCTCGCCAAAAAGGTGAAGTTTTGACTGGTGGTGAATTGGACACTCGGATTGAGGTGTCTCCAGCCGTTGGCGTCGGCGGTGGGACCATCCAAGGCAATGCCATTTGCGCCAACGGGCCGCCATCGACCTTGATCGGCGTCAATGACTAAAGTTGTGGAAGTCCACGTGGTGCGTGCGTGACTGCGGGCGCGGACGGCGTCGGCGATGACACGGCGTACTTCCGACCCCACGATGTCTTGGCTTTGCATGGCAGGAACGGCCAAAGCAATCAGGGCGATGGCCATGGCTAAGACAACAACCAACTCCATCAGGGTGAAGCCGCGTTTTAGTGTTCCGTGGCCAGCCATGCTGCCTCCAAGAGTTGCCGACCGCCAGACCAAGCTTGGGCGGTAATGCGGCGTGTGCGGGATGCTGTGGGGAGGACGATGACGGAAGGGTCCAAATCATCCATGGCCTCCACATCAAGATGGATCTGTAGCGCACCGGCACCGGGCATAGCTTCCCCGTTTCCCAAGACGGGAATCATTTGGGTGTCATGCAGTGCGTCCAGTTCTTCCATCGTGAAGCGATAGGTGTATTCGCGCAGTTCACGAATTGCGCCGACGGCGATTGAAGATTGTTCTGCCCCAGTGAGGGTGCGAATTCCGCTACGTAAGGATGCAATCGCTGTGGTGCCGACCATAAGGATGAGAACGACCGCAATGGCAACTTCCAACAAGGTGAATCCGCCGTCTTTGCGAAGGCGTGAGACTTGGAGTGAAGAAGAACTCTGCATGATTAGCCAACGAATTTTGCCATTTGAAGAATGGGAGTCATCAAAGCGATGACGATGAACCCAACGACGGCACCTGCAAGCATGACGGTGGCTGGGCCAAGCAATGTGGTAAAGGTGTTGAGAGCCGTTTGCGTTTCTCGGTCTAAGAAGTCAGCAGCAGTGCTGAGGCTTTCATCTAAGCAACCGGAAGATTCTCCGGCAATCATCATTTGAATGAGTGCGGGAGGGAGGTTGGCATCTTCGAAGGCCGTATACATGGGGTGGCCATCACGAACGACGACGCCCGCACTTTCCCAAAGGGATTGCAGGCGAGGGAGTCGGGCAACCTCGCGCGCGTGTTCAATGCCTGCCAAGATGGGAACGCCACATTCCAAGGTGAGGGCTAGGGTGCTGACGGAGCGTGCTAAGTAAGCTTTGCGGATGAAGGTGCCAAGAACAGGAATGTGTCCGGCCAATTCAAACGCAGCGCCCTGAGCTTTTTTGCTTTTCATCAGCGCGTATGAGCCACCCAGGAGGAAAGAGGCGGCAATCAGTGCGGCCATTGGCGAGTCTCTTAAAAATGCACTGGCGGCAAGGACGAGTTTGGTGGTGCCCGGAAGTTGGTCGGGCTTGCTCATGAGCATGGACTCAAACTTTGGAACAAGGAGAACTAAGATTCCCGTGGTCATGGCCATGGTCATGAAGAGAAGAAATCCAGGGTAGGCCAATGCCCCGCGAATTTTCCCGCCGAGTTCAATTTGTTTGCGTAGCAAATCAATGGAGCGTCCTAAGGACTGATCCATTGCGCCCGATTGTTCACCTGCGGCAAGAAGGTGGACGACGAAGGGTTCGAAACAGCGGGGAAGACACTGCATGGCGAAACTTAAGTCATGTCCGTTCTCCACAATCTGCGTAATTTTCCGCAGAGCTTTTCCCGACGCCGGCGTTTCGGCGTGCACAATTAAAGTGCGCATGGCGGCAAGCAAAGGGACGCCTGCTTCCAACATGGCTTTGAGCTGGATCAAGATATGGAGCGATGCCTTTGCTTTGAGCTTGATTTTGGAGTCCATCAAAACATTAGTTTCCGCCACGATTTTTTTTTGCGTGGAAATGTTTCCAACCACCGCGCCACCCAAGGCGGCATCGGTGGCTGGTTTGGCTTTGAAGAGAAGCCCAAAGCTCATTCGCTGCCCCCGGCTCTCAAGGCTTCTTCCAAGGTAGTTTCTCCGGCGTTGACCCGGCGGAGCGCATCTACCAAGAGTGCATCCATGCCATCTTCCAGTGCGTGCTTGCGGAGTTCGGAAGAAGAGGGATTAGAGGAGATGTGATCTTGCATGGCACCGTTGATTCCCATGACTTCGAATACACCGCATCGTCCGCTGTAGCCGGTACCTCGGCAAGCAGGGCAGCCTTCGGCACCGTAATGCGGACCCGAAGTTAATCCGAGGTGCGCATATTTTTCAAGAACCGCATCAGGGTGGGTGACGGAGTGCTTACAGGCATCACACAATCGACGCACCAAGCGTTGCGCCATGACAGCACGCAGCGTTGCGGAAATGAGAAAAGGTTCGACGCCCATTTGAGTTAAGCGCGTAGCGGCACTGGGGGCATCATTAGTGTGAAGTGTTGCCAAGACCAAGTGGCCGGTGAGCGCGGCTTCCACTGCAATTTCTGCAGTTTCTGCATCGCGGATTTCACCAATCATCAAGACGTCTGGGTCTTGACGAAGTAGGGCGCGTAAGCAGGTGTCAAAACCCAAACCAGCTTTGAAGTTGACTTGCGTTTGGTTCACGCCGGGAAGCGTGCGTTCCACCGGATTTTCCACAGTGGATGCGTTGATCTCTGGAGTGACGATTTCACTAAGCGCGGAGTACAGCGTGGTCGTTTTACCGGAACCCGTGGGGCCTGTGACTAAAACTAGTCCGTGCGGTGCGTGAATGGAATCTCGGAGGCGTTGCAAGTTGCCATCGGCGAGACCAAGGTCTTCTAGGCTTGGGTTGAAGGACTTGCGGTCTAGAATTCTCATCACAGACTTTTCACCGTGTACGGTTGGCAAGGTGTTGACGCGGAGATCCACGTCACGGCTTCCGTCTTGAAAACGAATGCGACCATCTTGGGGCAGACGTTTTTCACTGATGTCACAGTCGGCCAAAACTTTGATACGTGCGCAAAGGGCATGGCCGATGGGCTTTGACATACGTTCTACTTCCCGAAGTTTTCCGTCCACACGGTAGCGCAACATCCAGCCTTCTTCGTCAGGCTCCAAGTGAATATCGGAAGCATCTTCAATCAAGGCTGCAAGCAAAATTCGGTCGAAACGTTCTTCCGCGCCGACATCCTCCATGGGTGTGCATGGCGTTGTTGGGGAAACTTCCGCTTCTCCCGCGTGACTGCGTTGAATGCGGTCCAAACCATCTTGGATTTCTTGGGGCGTGGAAACGGATGGAACTACTTGAAGGCCTGTGCATTCGCGCACTAAATCTAAGGCGTAAACGTCGGAGGGGTCTTGTAGAGCAACCGCCAAGGTGCGCCCGTTTTGCAAGAAAGGAAGCGCGCCGTGTGAGCGAAGGTCGGCCAAGGGGATGCGGTTAGACAAGGTGACGTCCAAGACGCGGTCACGCACCGGCTTGACGAAAGGGAGGCCATGTTGCAACGCTAGGGCGTAGGAGAGTTGATCCTCATTGATTTTTTTGTGCTGAAGAAGAACTTGACCGAGGTAAGTACCCGGCATGGTGGCGGCTTCTTCCAGAGCAGCATCAATATCTTTAGTTTTTAAAAAACCCAAGTCCAACAATATTTCACCCAGTCGCTTGCCTTGGTTTTCTCCGACTTCTTGCTCCTCTTGCTCCAAAGGTAAGCGGTCGGCAAGACGCAATGCTTTTTGTGCAGCCCGCAAGGTAGGGGATGCGTCGGCGATGCACACGCGCGTGCCGGCATGGCGCAGTTTGTCGAGCCCGTCCAACAAAAGGGTGAGACCCTGGGAATCCAGCATGGTGACGACGGCGCCGTCCAAGGTGGCTTCAGATTCGGGGAGGAGGGCATCCCACAAACGCTCCAACTCCTCGGCGCGGGAGCCGTGGAGTGATTCCGGAAGAGAAACTCCTGGAAGGGAGGAGGTGCGTGTTTTGGACATGCTCTAGAGGTCTTTCGGCATATTCGCTGCTTTTTCTTCAGCGATTTGCTTCTGAACGTGGGTCAAAAGAAGTTCGGTAGCTCGAAGTCCTGGGCGGAGTTGGCGGGACAAAAGGAGGCTTCCTCGTGCTTTCTCCCACTTTTTAGAGGAAAAGGCCACTTTGGCTTCCAATAGGGCCACCTGCCAGTTTTTGGCAGATTCAGGGACGGCTTCCAGCAATTGATCTGCTTCGGCAAGACGATTTTGGCGCCAAAGCACGCGGGCAAGTGCAATTTGAGCTTCCGAGTCCTTGGGCTTAGAGCTGTGGAGAAAGCGGAGAAGTCGTTCTGATGCGGCGTAATCACCTTCTTTTTCTGCCTTAGCAGCGGCGCGGAGAACCGGGTCTTCCGATGTTGCATCTTGCCCCAAGCGGGATGCCAAGGAGCGAGGCGTTTTCAGGGAAGAATCCAATTCTAAAGCCCGTCGGTAGGCGTCGGCGGACTCATCCAAGGCGCCATCAGCCAAGAATAAATCCCCTGCGGCAGCCCAAGCGTTGGCGCTGGCGGGTCGTTCTAAAAGCATTTGCTTGACGAATGCGTGGGCGACGTCGGAACCGGCGCCGGCGGCGTAGTGCGTGATGAGTACGCGGGCCATGGACGGATCATTTTCGGAACGCTTCCACGTGTTTTCTAAAACGCGGTTGGCTTTTTCCACATGGTTGTTCTCTGCAAGAGCGGCGGCGTAAACTAAATTAGCTTGCGCATTTTCCGGATGGGCATGTGCGGCGCGTTCTGCGTAAGCCAAGGATGCACGGACATCGCCTTCGGCAAGGTACAAGCGTGCCAAAGTGATGTGAGACTGCGCGTCACGTTCATCCAAGTCGCAAGCTTCTTGTAAGTAACCGCGTGCTTCTTCAATCAGACCCTTTTCAAGGGCCCGGAAAGCAAAGGTGCGGAGAACTTCACTGCGGGCTTCCGCCCAATCGCTGGCTTCGATCGGCGCGTCGGCCGACGTAATCCGTTCCGGAAATTCGGCGGTTTCGGGCGCAGAAGCGCAAGCTGCGAGCAAGGTCAGGGGAAGGAGAGAGAGCTTCTTCATGGGGTTCACCTATTTGTGTTTTGGGACTCAATCAAAGAGAGCGCGTCGCGCAACTCTTCTTCTTCAAGACGAAGAGAGGAGACCTCTTGTTGGACTCGGATCGATTCTGAACAGTGACCTAGTAGACAACGTTGTTTCTGGGGTTGACGCCGTGTTCCATCTGGCGGCAGCCGTTGGCGTGAA
>JAPKBM010000046.1 GCA_026421205.1 Planctomycetota bacterium | reverse complement strand
GATAGCGGTTTGACGGATATCGTCTTGAAAGGTTCTATGCCTATCGATGATGTTTGGAAGTGGTACGGCAATTTTCACATGTTCACGGACACCCTTACCGGTGATGCACTTGGGAACGAATTGGACCTTGGTATCAAGGGCAACCTCAGTGACAGCGTTGGCTTCTGGGGCGGATATTCCATGTTCATGGATGATTATGCAGAGGATTTGGCCGAAGACAGCTCCTGGCTCTTCGCTCAAATCGTCGTTAACTTCTAAACCAGCAACGTACCAAAGCATGATGGAGTTCATCCTCCATCATGCCCGAAGGACCGCAGCTTTTGCTGTGGTCCTTTTTTGATTTACTCCTCGCGAACGTCGGACGGCAGTCCTACTTTTTGCAATGCTTGAGTTGTTTCAAGAATCACTGCTTCGGAAGAATCGCCCGTGAGCCTGGGAAACCAAAGAGACCCGTAGCCTTCGGTATGCCAGAGTAGACTGCCAAAGTCGTCAGCAATAAAAGCTTGGTGAAAACGAAAACCTTTTGCAGGTTTTGGGTTTTGATCGGTACGTTTCGTCGCTTCTCTCAAAGCTTGAAAGAAGCCTTTCCATGCGAGGGACTGATTCTTATGAGGGAGAAGTCGTGCCGCACCTTCTCTTGCCCTGCGCATCCATTCTTGTGCACCATGCAATTTCGTCTCTTTCGAGCTGAGATGCAGAAGCAGATGAACCCCAAGCTTTGCTGCTTTTGCATGAAGTTCAAAGTCCGGATCTAGAAAAGTTTCCACCACATAAGGGGTGTCTAGTTGAGAGTGATAGGTCCCTTGCCCTCCATGGAAGCCAAAGCCAGCAACTTCCACCCCTGCCCATTCCAAAAAGGGCACATGGTCCGAACCGCCACCAGGGGTGCCGAGATTAGAAGGGGCAGAAAGGCCACTTTTTTCGCAGGCGACCCGCATAGGGTCGGCCAAGCCTGGGGTTGCGAAGGCGCTAAATCTCCCCCCAGAAGCGACTACGTCAAGATTAATGTAGCCCACAGCATTCTTTCGAAGGACGTCACGTTTTTCTTCAACGGCTTCCGTTGAGCCTATCAAGCCCCATTCTTCGCCATCCCAACTGCAAAAAATAAGGGTCCGATCTGGTTTCCAACCCTTGGTATAGGCAATACCGAATACACGAGCAATTTCAAGCAAAGCAGTGGACCCAGTTCCGTTGTCTACGGCGCCCAAGCCCCAGGAGTCTCGGTGCGCACCAATAAGAACCATTTCGCCGGACTCATCCATTCCTGGGATCACTCCGAAGACATTCGTAATCGTCACCGGCGCATCATTTTGTTGGATTCGAATTCGTGCAAGGGCATTCTGTCTGCCGACGGCATTGGGCCGCTCTCCATGTTCAAAAAACTCTTTCGCATTTTTCCAAGAAATTGGGAGGCTTGGAATGCCGACGAGCCCCACAGCCTCTTCAACTGAAATCCTTTGGGCGCCTTCTGTGCTTGCCCAACCGGGTGTCAGCGGATCTCCGTTTCCGTTAAATACGGAACCACGCTGAATGCCCGTTTCTGGCCTCCATTTCCCTTCTGGAAGGACTTTTCCGCGAGATGCACCATCATCATCAGGGTCAGTGTAAATCAGAACTCCCGCACACCCTGCGGCCTCTGCGTTAGCAACTTTGAGCCCGCGATAGAGCTTTCCGTAACGAATGAGCGCAATGCTTCCCTCTAATTCATCGCCGAGATCTTCACGCAGTTGGGAGAAGTCTTTTTCTGTGCCAAACCCTGCAAATACAATCGGCCCCTCTGCCGTTCCACTTGCCGTCAAACCGTGCATAGGCGGTTGTTGACTCTGAAGAGATGCAGGGTCTTCGGTGAAGCCAACCTCGGATAAATCCATTTCCAGCCAAAAGGGAACCGAAGAAATCACGACATCTTCGGGTAGGGGACTTCGCCAGAAAAGAGATTGGCCTGTTTGCCGAGGCGCGTAAACAGAGTAATGAACTGGATGAGTCACTAGGCCAACGCGTTGAAATTCTGCATCGACGTAATCCCGTGCGTGATGAGACTCTAAAGACCCTGCAACACGAGGCTGCTTGCACAGCTCTTGTAAGGTTTCGCGCATGCGGGCGGGGGAGACATCGGCGGCCTGCGGCGAAAGTGGAGACTGGAGGAGGGCGAGAAGGAAAAACACAGGCTTAGCATAGGGGCTAGAGAGCTGAGCTTGCAGAGGCTATTCTCAAGGCATGTTGCTTTCTCAACCGGACTTCGTTGTGCTGGATTGGAATGGCACCGTCGTGCCTTTCTTCGGACTACCGATGTACCCTGGTGTGGCAGACCGCATTCAAGTCTGGAAACAGGTGGGCATCAAAATATTTGTTGTGAGTCATGCACACCAGAGTGAAATTGCAAAAGATGTGGCGCGCACCAAATTGCCCGTAGATGAAGTGCATGGCTGCAACAATAAGGGACCTGTGGTTGTGGACTTATGCAGACGATTTGGAAGGGGGGTCTTGCTTGGGGACCATTCCATGGATTTTCGAGCTGCCCAGGAGGCCGACGTTCCTTTTTACCAAGCCGTGTTTGAAAATCAGGCGCGACTTTCCGACGGGGTGCAGGAATTCCGGTCTTGGGAAGAACTCGCAACCTTGTTGCCCTTCGGCGGCAAAGTTTCCTGAGGCAATCCAATTTCGTCCACGTCTGGATCAATGAGCGCCCAGCGCAGACTCACTTCCTCAGGGTTTTTGAAGACTTGGTTGATTTCCCCGCCAACGTAGCGGCCTGGAAGCTTGACCCGGGTGAGACCCAAATCAAAGGCCTTGGAGCTCATGGCAGTATGAGCTGGCGACATGACCTCTGAAAATAGGGCAATGGCAGGCTTTCTTCGAGTTGAGTTGGCAGACCGCATCATTCTGGGTAAAATGGCGGTCCCGTTTTTCGGGCTTCACCATGGAAATCACTCTTCCCCAGAGACTGCAACGTTACGTGAACGGCTCCTTTCAAAGGACCGTCCTTCTCCAAAAGCGCATTCGCCAAATTGTTCGCGGCGATGCACCCTTGTTTGATGCAGAATTAGAACACCTTGACAATCCAATTGAGATTGCATTGACAGAGATTGAGCGCGGTTTAGTAGAACTCAAAGCCGAAGAAGTTGAAGTCAAGCCAACTTTAGATTAGGTTGACTTCAGACCGGCTAGGGTCGGTTGAGCATTTGCTCCAAACAAGTTTGAAGGGTTTCGCGTAAGTTAGTGAAGCCCATGTAATTGCAAGTAATACAAGGGAGTTGCCCTGATGTATTGCAGATTCCTCTGGCTTTCCGTGTGAACGTGGTGCGATTCCAGTGGAGAATGACTAATGCATCAAACTGATTCATCATGTCACGCTTGAGCTGACTGAGTTCTAAATGCCAGGACACGTATTCTGCCATGCGCCATTCTCCTGAAAACCCCATGACATCGGCGTACTCTTGAAATTTGTCCACATGTTTGAATTGTGGTTCTCCACCGCCGACAACGAGAATTCTTAAGGGCCGCTTGAATTGAGCAATCCGTGCTTGCATATCCACTTCTTTGGCCAAGAGTGGTCGCTCACGAAAAGAGGGAACATCCTCCACAGGCAAATGAAGGAAGCGGTCATAATCCTCTAGAACCCCGCGGAGGTCGTCTCTTTCCTCTTCAATGAGGTGGAGTTTTTGTAGAGCTACGTGCGCATCATGTTGCGCTTCTTCCGCTTTAATGAGAAGAGTTTCTTCTCGTTTTGACGCCGAAGAACTACTGTGCCATTTGTGCTTGAGGTCCGTAGCGCGCTGCTTTTCTTCTTGTGCTTGAGCCACGGCATCTTGAAGGTGCTGTTGCAGTTCATCTTTCCGGGCTCGTTCCTTATGTAACTCTTTTTCCAACTCAGCTTTCTCTCGCCCAGACTGGTGAAGCCTGTTTTGTAGGGATTTTTTTTCTTCCAGCAAATGCTCAAGGCGAGCTTCTTCCGTCGAAATCTTGGCTGCCTTGTCGGGTGGGTGCACCCGCAAATCTTCTGGCGAAAAAGTTTCTTTTGCGGAGGGGAGGAGTAAGGGATTTTCCAATAAGTCTTGAGCCAATTGGGACCATTTCGCTTCCTCATTGCTGAAAAGGGCGTCGGCAACATCACATTCCTTCGCTCGTACCATGACTCTTTCACAGATTTCCCGACGCACTTTCGAACGGCTAATCAGCTGATTTGCCAAATTGACGGCTGGATTCGGCGAGCCTCCTTTGGAGCGTCCCGATGACTTAACCAAGCTCATTTGTTCTGCTGGGGGCAACAAGGCCTGCAGAAGAGAGGTTAGGGCCGCAGCGTTGCGACTGAGGTAAAGCAGGGCGGATTCCAAGGCCTCGCCGTCCTTGTCTAAGGTGGGTTTCATGGCGCCTCTATCCTAGTGCCCTTGGGGACTCCTTTCCCCTCCCTTGACGGATGTTTCAACCCAAAACCATCATCGAGCCTTTCCGCGTCAAAGTCGTGGAGCCTCTTCCCCTCTTAGATCGTGTGGATCGCGCGGAGGCTTTGCAGAAAGCGGACTTCAATCTCTTTTCGGTCCCCGCAGAAAAAGTAACGGTGGATTTGATGACGGATTCTGGGACATCGGCCATGAGTCAGGAGCAATGGGCCGCCATCATGCGGGGGGATGAGTCTTATGCCGGTGCCCGATCTTTTTTCCGTTTTCAAAAAGTCCTTCAGAATTTGACGGGTATGACTCATATTATTCCTACGCACCAAGGCCGGGCGGCAGAGCGCATTTTGTTTCATGTTGCGGGTGGAGAAGGGAAAAAAGTCCCTTCCAATACCCATTTTGACACCACGCGTGCGAACGTTGAGAATTCCGGCGCGGAAGCCTTGGACTTTGTCATCCCGGAGGGATTAGATCCGCAAAGCATCCACCCGTTTAAAGGGAATGTCGATTTAGTTCGCTTGGAGCAGTGGCTGGAAGTCAACCACGATGACGTACCCTTGTTTGTGTTAACAGTTACGAATAACTCCGGCGGGGGCCAACCAGTTTCCCTGGAAAATATGCATGGGTTGAAGGCTCTTCTGCAGAAATGGGAAATCCCTTTCTTCCTCGACTGCGCCCGGTTTGCAGAAAATGCATGGTTCATTCATCTTCGAGAGCCGGGACAAGGAAGCCGGAGCCCCCGAGAAATCTCACAGGAGATGTTTTCGCTTTGTGATGGTGCCATGATGTCGGCGAAAAAAGACGGATTTGGAAATATTGGCGGATTTTTAGCATTGAAGCATGACAAATGGGCGATGGAGTGCCGCAATATGTTGATTCTGACAGAGGGCTTTCCGACCTACGGTGGATTGGCTGGCAGAGATCTGGATGCACTTGCCGTCGGCCTGGAAGAGGTTTTGGATGAACGCTACCTGGCATACCGAATTGCTTCCACGGAGTATGTTTGGCGCAAGTTGGATGAAATAGGCGTTCCGTTGTTGGGCCCAGCCGGTGGCCATGCCATTTATTTGGATGGCCGCCGTTTCTTGCCTGCCGTTCCCCCCGGAGAATTTCCGGGGCAGTCTATTAGTGTGGCGCTCTATGTAGAAGCCGGCGTACGCACGTGTGAGATTGGCACGGTCATGTTTGGTAAAACTTTGCCTGATGGCTCCCAAAAGCCCGCGGATATGGATTTAGTCCGCATGGCCATTCCTCGCCGCGTCTACACACAGTCTCACATGGACTACGTGATCGAGGCGGTTGCGTATGTGTGGGAGGGGCGTCACTCCATGAAAGGCATGAAGATTCGCAATGAACCTCCTGCTCTGCGACACTTTACATGTGGTTTTGAGCCCGTTGGCTGGAACCCGCTTGCATGATTCGTACCATCGTTCAGTTCGCCGCCTTGGTTTGGGGCGCATGGAGTTTGGGGAGTTGCACCTCATCTCAAAACCCTGGCCGCCCCAATGTCTTATTAGTGGTGGTGGACACCTTGCGTCAAGACCATTTGGAACCCTATGGATATCAAAAGAATGCTACGTCAACGGCATTGAATGAATTTGCAAAGGAATCCGTCGTTTGGAACGGCGTGATGGGAGCAAGTACTTGGACGATGCCCAATATGGCCACACTCTTTACCGGGAAAGATCCCGGCGAGCACGGAGTGATGCGAATGGTTGGTGCTGGTAGTCGCTTGACAGAACCAGACACACTCGCTGTTCTGTTTCGGAAAGCGGGTTATTCCACAGCTTGTGTGATGAGTAATTTTTTGCTGCGCGCCGACCGCGGCGTGGGTTTCCACCGTGGCTTTGACGTGTGGGATGACTCCTTGACCGACGGCGGAGATGTGCACCGAGGATCTACGGCAAAGATGGTGGCTCAACGAGGCTTAGAGATTTTGACGGAACTTCCTCCGGACAAACCTTGGTTTGTTGTGCTGCATTTCTTTGACCCACATTCCTCCTATGAAAACCAACAAGGCTTTTCCTTTACAGACTCGGCTTATCGTGGTTGGGTTCAAGGGGGCCTAAGTAATGATGACTACCGACGTCATCAAGAGAATATGAGTGAGGATGATTTAGTTCAACTGAACGCGCTTTATGACGAAGAAATTGCGGAAGTGGATCAGGCATTTTCGATGGTCATGGCCTCGTTGAAATCGGCAGACTCTTGGGACAACACGGCTGTCTTTTTCACATCAGATCACGGAGAGGAGCTGGGTGAGGATCAATATATCGGCCATACTCGAAATGTCTCCCCGGCGATTCTTGAAATCCCTTTGATTGTAAAGCCCGTGGCAGGCTATCCCGGATTGCTGACTTCAACCGTGAATCAACTCTTGCCACAAAAAGAAATTTTTGGAATGATTCTGCAGTCAGCAGGATTACCCTTGCCATCTCATTGGAAGAAGAGTGCGGGGTGTTTTGTTGAAGTCGATTTTATTCCCGTGAAGCAAGATCAAGAGGATAAGCGGATTCATAAACGCGCCTTGCTGACTCAAGAGGGACGCTTGACCTTGGATTTAATGACTGGGGAAGAAGTGTGGCGGCCCGCAATTCCAGGCCAACCGATTCCGGTCTCTTCACGCACTCTTTGGGCGGAGCATCTTTGGTGGCAGCCTTAGGTTTTTTCCTGGCTCCACTTGGGGCTTTCTTTGCAACAGTAACACGCTTGCGGAGAATGGCATATCGGCGTCGTTGGCTGACGTCGGTGAGGCCGCCTTTGCCGACACTTTCCATTGGAAACATTGCAGCGGGAGGCACGGGGAAAACACCGCTGCTTTTTTCGGCGATCGATTGGCTAGAGAGGCACGGAGGCGAAGTGGGAGTGTTGTCCCGAGGGTACGGCGGGGACGAAGGCCGAATGTTGGAAGAACGATTTCCAGCGACCCTTTTGGTGGAAGGAGCTAATCGTGTGCAAGGATTAAAAACAATGATGGCTGGGAATCCACCGGAACTCTTGCTCCTCGATGATGGTTTCCAGCATTTCCCTTTGCAACGAGATTTTGATGTAGTCGTTTTGGATGCGACGCAACCCTGGGGTCGTTGTTTTCCCGCGGGACTTTTCAGAGAACCGCCCTCAGCTTTGCGGCGGGCGGATTGCATCATATTGTCGCGCGCCGACTTAGTCTCTTCGCAAGAACGAGAGCAAATTTGGAAGAAAGTGGACCAAGTCCGAAAGGGTCTTCCCACGATGCCCCGTGTGGAGGGTGGCGTGGTGGCGCAAGTCGTCCGAAATCTCAAGTCGGGGGAAGAGCGGCCCCTTTCTTTTTTCAAGCAGAAAACCCTTTGCTTGGCGGCGGGCATTGGAAACCCCGCATCTTTTCAGGCACTTTGTGAGCAAGCCGGTCTTACGCCGACGTCCTACCGTTGGAAGCCGGACCACTATGCTTGGACATCGGAAGATGTTTTGGACTTTTCAAAAGAAAAGTTAGTTTTGGTGACAGAAAAAGATGGCGTGAAAATACGCCCCTTTGCAACAGAAAACATTTGGGAAGTGCGCGTAGATTGGAAGTTCCAAAAAGGGCAAGATGTCTGGGAAGACACTTTGCACGCTTTGCATTTGCCGGTAAGAGCCGCGCGCATTGAACCTTTGTGGAGTGCGCATGACCCACATGGGAGAACCGTCGGCCGATGAGTATTTTTCGAAGTATTCGTCAACGATGGCGAAACAAGCCGGGCATTCTTCCGTGGTTGACTTCTTGGCCTGCCCGCGCGACAGCGCTTGGATTAAGCGGCCTGCCCGCAACTTGGGCAAGCCGTCTGGGTGCATGGATTGGAGCTATTATTTGGTGGATTCCACGGCGTCGGAAGTTGGGCATCGAAAACTATAGCCAAGCAAATCCGCAGGCGACCGAGGCGGAAGTCACCGCCGTAGTTCAGGAATCCTGCAGATCTATGGGGCGCATGGGCGTGGAAATGATGGTGGTGCTTGAAAAATACCGTGGCCAGTTATTGTCCCGCATTGAATTTGAGCCTGGTGCGCAGGAATTATTTGAGTCCTTGCGAGGTCAAGGTGCACTTTTTCTTCAAGCACACTTAGGTGGCTTTGAAGTTTTTGGCGCCACTCTGGGGCAACTTCAGATGAACCCCGGTTTCACCATGCGTTTGCCCACCAATGTTTACGTGGCCCAGCGTTTGGTGCAAAGCAGAGAAGGCTGGGGTTGTTCTTTGTTTCATCGCCATGGGGCCGTTCGGAAAATGTTGATGCACTTGAAGGAGGGGCATTGTGTGGTGATGGCGTCAGATCAAAATGCGCACAAAAATCCAATCTTTGTGCCATGGTTTGGCAAACTCGCCGCTACGGAGCGTGCGGCGGCCTCCTTAGCGTTACGGACAGGAGCGCCCGTGGTTGGGGTTTGGTGTTACCGAAAGCCATGCGGAACCCGTTGGAGCATTGGTGGTCAAATGATTCGGCCGGCGTCCGCATCGGCGAAAGCAACCGAAGAATCCGTCGGCGAACTCACTCTGGCGATACATCAAACGCTTGAAGAGGCTATTCTGAAAGCCCCGGGGCAATACTTGTGGGTCCATAACCGGTACCGCGTCCGCCCCCTGAAAGAATCATGATGGAACGAGAACTGATTCCCCTTCTTCAAAACATGGGCCAACCCCGCATTGCCGTGGTGGGGGATTTCATGTTGGACCGCACTATTTGGGGCGAGGCATCCCGTGTTTCTCCCGAAGCGCCAGTCCCCGTGGTTCAAGTGGACCGAGAGGAGGACCGCCCTGGTGGTGCGGGTAACGTGGCGGCGAACTTGGTTGAGTTAGGCGCAAAGGTGTCTTGTTTCGGGGCGGTAGGGACCGACGAATCAGCCACGTTGCTACTTCAGGGCTTAGAAGCTTTGGGTGTGGAAACTCAGGGCATCGTGGCTTGCACGGATCGGCCTACGGTGCAGAAAATCCGGATCATGGCGCAAAATCAGCAAATGGTGCGCGTGGATCGAGAAGAATCGCACCCCATTCCACCGACGGCATCGGCGCACTTGCTCAAGGCTTTGGCCGACGCAAAGTGGGACGGCATCATTTTGAGTGATTACGCCAAAGGCGTGTTGGCGCCGGAGACTATTCAGGCCGTGATTCAGTTGGCGCATTCTCGAAATGCCTTCTCCGTGGTAGATCCTAAAAACGCGGACTTTTCGATCTATCATGGGGCCACTGTTTTGACGCCTAATCGGAAAGAAGCCGAAGTTGCCGTCGGCCGACCACTTCCGGACGCAGATTCTTTGGCGGATGCCACTGCGCAGCTACGCAAAGACTGCCAATTGGATTCCTTGCTCGTCACCCTGGGCGCCGACGGCATGTTTTTGTGCCAAGATGAAGGTGGATTTCATTTGCCAACGTCCGCCCAACAAGTGTTTGATGTCACGGGTGCTGGAGATACGGTTGCGGCCATGTTGGCTGTTGCTTTGGCAGAAAAGGTGGATTGGAAAATGGCGGTTCGCCTGGCTAATGTCGCCGCAGGGCTTGCGGTGGCTCGTGTCGGAACCGTTGCCGTCGGCCGTAAAGAAATCCTTCACCACCTTTCCGCATCTTCCCCCGCACAGAAAATTGTTCTTGCGAATGACGTTCCGGCATTGGAGGCAGCTTTGGAGTCGTTTCGGAGAGAGGGGGCAAGGCTTGTGTTCACGAATGGTTGCTTTGATATTTTGCACGCAGGGCATGTGCGTTATTTAGGGCAATCCCGTCGATTTGGAGATGCACTTGTGGTTGGCTTGAACGCCGACACCTCGGTTCGTCGTCTAAAAGGCGCTAGCCGTCCTATTCAACTCGAAGAAGATCGTGCAGAAATCCTTGCGGCCTTAGAGTGCGTGGACTTAGTGATTCTTTTTGAAGAAGACACGCCCAAAGAATTGATTGAGCGCGTTTGCCCAGACGTTTTGGTGAAAGGCGCAGATTGGAAAGAGAAGGGCGTGGTCGGCGCTGAGTTTGTGCAAGCGCAAGGTGGCGAGGTTCGCTTGGTGGATATTCTGCCTGGCCGAAGCACAACTTCGGTTGTGAATCAAATGCAAAAGGACTAACAACGGATGGCGACCGCGTCGAAACGCCCTTCGGTCTTGCGGCAACCTCGCTTGCTCGCATTGCTGGGTGGCTTGGCAGGATTCTTGTCGGGCATGCTGGGAATCGGCGGGGGCTTGGTGGTGGGCCCCGCTTTGGTTGCGGGTGGGGTTTCTTTGAAACGCGCGACAGGAAGTGCATTGGCCGTGGTTGCTCCCGTGGCGTTGATTGGAGTCTTGACCGAACTTGTCATGGCTCCAGATCATATCCATTGGATTGCCGGCGCTTGGATTGCCTTGGGTGGGCAATTAGGAACTTACCTTGGTTCTCATTTATTGGAAAAAGTGCCGGACCGAAGTTTACGCTGGGCTTTCACAGCTATGCTTCTTTACGCGGCTTGGCAAAACTTTACGGGGCAGCACGTGTCGATTTCTTCGGATGTGTTTCTGTTTGGTGAACCGACCACCCTTTATCTCCTTGGCCTTGGATCTCTTGCCGGTCTTTGCGCAATCTTTTTTGGGGTCGGCGGGGGCGTGGTGGTGGTTCCGGGCCTGACCCTTTTCGCAGAGGGCTATTCCATTACCGACGCCATGGCAACGAGTTTACTCGCCATGGTCTTTACCGCAGCCCAGGGCGTACGTTTGGCCCAAAAGGCCGGGAGAATCGGTTGGCCGCTGGTGCGCACGCTTGCCCCAACGGCTTTAGTAGCCTGTATCTTTGGCGTTTGGCTTCGAGAAGTTTGGGCCGAAGCGGAAGTCCTTAGTGCAACGTTTGGACTTTTCCTTCTTTTCGTTGCTTTACGACTGAATCAACCGGCTTTGCGGAATTCTTGATCTGCACTTGAGATGTAAATTTTCACGCGGTTTCTGCCAGAATCCTTTGCCCAGTACATGGCTTTGTCTGCTTCTTGAACCAAGGTCATGATATCGGTGCGATGTAAGCCTTCGGTGCATGCGGCGCCGAAAGAGGCGGTCATTTTTAAAACGCTTCCATCGGAAAGAGTGATGCGTTGCGCTTCCAACAAAGCACGACACCGCTCCGCAATTTCCGCGCTTTGAATGATGTCGGCGCCGGGAAGAACTAAAACGAACTCTTCTCCACCCCATCGGCCGGCGTGGTCTCCAGTGCGGATGCTTGCGCGCAAGCATTGAGAAACCATTTTTAAAATGCGGTCTCCCGTTTGATGGCCGTAGGTGTCATTGATCCATTTGAAGTTGTCAATATCGCCCAAGACGAGGGAGATGGGCTTGCCTTGCCGGCGGCAACGGTCTTCATCTTTCCGCATGATTTCAATCAAAGCACGACGGTTGAACATATCAGTCAAACTGTCGGTTAGCGCCAATCGTTCCATTTCTTCGCGGGCGCGGATCAGTTCTTGCTGAAGGGCCACAATGCGTTCGCCGGCTTGCACTCGTGCGCGCAGTTCATCCTGACTGAAAGGCTTAGAAATGAAGTCATCCGCACCTGCATTTAATCCTGCGGCAAGGTCCTGGACCGAACCTCGCGATGTCAGCAGCATGATGTAAACCGGATGAGAGGAACCCGTCGTGTGGGTGCGAATCCGCTGGCAAAGCTCCAAGCCGTCCATGCCGGGCATGATCCAATCCGTGATGATGAGGCGCACGTCCAACTCCAGAAAGGCCTGCCACGCATCGTCTCCATTTTGCGTTGCAGTGACAGTATGCCCCCAGTTTTCCAGGGTTCTTTGAAGCATACGACGGGTGACGTTGTCGTCCTCGGCAATCAGAATGTGCATTTCGGTGAAGGGTTGGGGATTGGGGGCCGTTTTGGCTTATTTCTATTTCGGACATTGCTGACAGAAACTTGGGGGAAATTCTGCTAAATCACACGTTTCTTGGCCCTTTTCGCATTTTTCAAGACCTGTTCCAGCTTCCGAAAGCCCAGAGGCTTGGTCATCACGCCGTCCATACCCGCGGTCAGGCACCGCTGTCGCTCCTCTTCAAGAGCCTGAGCGGTCAACGCAAGCACAGTGACATCGGCACCACCGGGAAGCCCTCGAAGTCTCTGGGTCGCTTCAATACCGTCCAAAAGGGGCATCTGGACGTCCATAAAAATGAAATCTGCCGGCTCTTCTTGAAAGAGTTCCAACAGCTCCTCGCCGTTCATTGCGGTGCGCACTTTTTGACCTAATTGCTCGAGCATGCGTTTAGCCAACTTGCGGTTCACGGCGTGGTCGTCGGCAACCAAAATGTTGAGGCGGGGAATGTTCGATGCGGAGGGTTGCCGACGACTAGCAAAGGCGTCGGGGTAGAAGACGCTGCCCAGCGCCCAAGTGCTCCAAGGAGCAGAGAGGGATCGGAAGGATTCGTGTTTGGTTTTTTCTTGAAGTGCCGACGTGCATTCCCAAACCTGCCAAAACTGTTGCGTGGCAACTTCGGCGATGCGTTGCAGGACGCGGGAGTCTTTGATTTTTCCGGGACTTAAAATGAGCCGCTTCGGCCCGGTTTCTTTTTGAAAATGTTGTGCCAGTTTTTCAAAGCCCTCCGCATGCCGAAGTTGATGAATGACCATGCCAGGGCGTTGGATTCTTGCGATGAGCCGTTTCGAGTTTTGGTCTTCATCCATGAGAAGGACCGTCGTTCCGAGGGGCTCCAGTTTTCTTGCGCCTTGATGAATCGGAAGCGGGAGGCGGACGCGGAAGAGACTTCCTTTTGTAAGTTCACTTTCTACCTCAATGGTTCCTTGCATGCTTTCGACCAAACGTTGGCAAATGGAAAGCCCTAAACCGGTGCCACCAAAACGGCGCGTTGTGGAGCCGTCGGCTTGCGTGAAGTCCTCAAAAATGGCCTTTTGACGGCTTTTGTCGATGCCAATACCATCATCTTCGACTTCAAGGAGAAGAGCAGAAGTGCCTTGATGCACTTGCATGCGCGCGCGGAGAACGACATGACCCGTTGAGGTGAACTTTACGGCATTGCCGACTAAGT
>JAPKBM010000045.1 GCA_026421205.1 Planctomycetota bacterium | reverse complement strand
AGATTTCCTGGTACGTCTCTACCGTAATATCTGCCATCACGTTACCGGTGTGTTTGGTGCCGAGGGGTTCAAATAACAACAAGTGGGTTTCTTCTTTAGCCATTGGCCGATGCTCTACACCTTTGGGGACGGTATAGAATTCTCCAGGATTCACGACTAAAGTTCGGTCCCTTAGCTCCAGTATCAACTGGCCTTTCATCACCATAAATAATTCATCTTCATGGTCATGTTTGTGAAAAACAAATTCACCTTTTATTTTTGCTAATAAAATTTGTTGACCGTTCAGTTCCCCTATTTTTTTAGGGGACCACAGATCCGAAAATAGCCTGAATTTTTCTTGGATATTAATGACGCTCATGGGCTAGATTTACAAGATTAAAGGAAGTAGCTCGCAGGAAGAGTCGTTCGAGCGAATTTTATTTTGGCATTGCGCGGACTTCCCTGGAGTTTTTTTAATTTTCTGTCTCGCCTATTTCAATGGCAATCATCTGACCAGAGGATTCTTCGTATCGGCTAAGCTGATCCGCGGAGAGTATTGGGAAGAGTTGATCCTGCGTCTCTTCGCGGACCTCTCCAATCATATTCCGAATGTCTCCATGATCCGGTGGCCCCCCGTTTTCTTGAAATCCCCTGAAGTAGCTGTGCAGTTTCTCTTCCTGCTCCAGGAGGACACGCCTCATCTCTACGGCCTGGTAATTTGATAAACCCAAATCTTCTGTGTAGCGCTTCATCTGGCTATCCATCCGTTTTTCATCCTGCTCGATTCGGCGCTCCTCGCGTTTTTTCCTTTGAGCACCCTCTCTCTCCTTAATGACTTCTACAACGTTATTTTGAAAAGATGCGGTCGCAACGGGTGCATTCATATTCTCGACTTTTTTTACCAATAAATCAAATTCCGATTTGGCCACTACGCCTCCAATCGGCTGGCGTCCGAAGCCCTCAGTCAGCTCACGGGCTTGAAGGGAGGTGAGTCGCCCCGCGAGCTTTCCGATTTGACCTTTGAGCTCACGGTTTTCTTTGCCTAGAGAGTCAATTGACTGCGAGAGTCTTGATATTTCGGAAGTAATCGCCACTTCGCCCTCAGAACCCGAAGGCGATTGGGCAGCTAGGAGAGCGATTAGTAACGCCACGACCGACATTGGGAAGCAAATCACCAAGGCGGCCATCGCAAGAGATGGAATATTTTTGGTCATGATTCGGATTATACGGAAGCGACCAATTTCGGCTTGCTTAACTAGAAAAAATCACGAACCCATGTTTCGAGCCAAGAAGAGTCATTTGAGCGAGTTTAATTATAGAATGGCCAAGTCATTTTCAGCACGCTGCTTCTTGGTTTCATGCTAACGATTTTCTTTCGGGAACCAAAAGAGGCGGATCTGGAAGTAGGGCCCGGATCAGATCAGATTGACCTTGCTTGACAACTTAATGTTGTGATCCAGGCCTATTTCCAGCAGGGTTAACTATACCCTTGTTTTTGCGGCGAGCTTCGGCGAAAGTTTCTCTTTGAGCCCTATTGCTACTCCGCAGGGAATCAACATTGCTGCCAAGAAGTAACTAGAAAGAACACCCCCACTAATTCCCATCCCTAGCCATGTCCCAATGCCAAGGAGGGAGGCAATCGCCCAAGGTGACCGTTCTTTTGCTGATTCCCAAAGGCGAGTAATTAATCTTGCAAACCAACACAGAAACGCCGTAACCCCTAAAATTCCTTGGGTTGCTAAGAGGTGAAAAAAAGCACTGTGGGCATGGTCGAATCGAGCATGTGGGTTTCCACTGCTATCCAAGCTTCCAACAGGGGGATTTAACGCATAAAATTCTTTTTGGAAATCCCCGACCCCACACCCTAAAAAAGGGCTTTCCTTGAACAAGTTCCAGCTGCCTTTCCACAAAGCCAGCCTTATCCCAGGACTAGACACTGGGTTGGATAAATTTTCATTAAAAGAGTGGAGTTTTGCGGATAGGAGCTTGCTTTGATTGGTGGGTATAAGAAGGAGTAATAGAAGAAGTGCCGGAAGGGCAAGTAGTTTTTTCTTGTCAAAAAGAAATAAAAGAACGGTTAAAAATACCAGGCCAGAAAGGAGTGCGGCTATTCCACTGAGGGACCCTTCCGCAACGATCCCAAGTAGCGAGCCAGATAATGGAAACAGGGCCACCCAAGATTTTTTAATGGGCACCGAAAGCAAAAAAAACAATGACCAGACGCTTGCGAGCGCCATGAGGAAAGTGAATTTAAACAATACAAGGGTGCCAGCAGAGCGTAGAACGGGGTTGCCGAACCATCCAGATACCTCACTAAAAGCGTAACAACCCGCAAGTCCAGCGGAAATAAGGAAGATTGCTGGTAGAGCCTTTAGGGGGGCACCTTGTCTTGCTATTCCGAAAGCGAGAAAAAACGCAAAAATTGCCCACAAACCTTTTACATCCTGATACGCGGCAAGGGGGAATTCAGAACGGTAGGTGCTGTATATTGCCGAGAGTAGAACAAGCGCAGTGGGAATTGACAACGTTGGAAGCTTCCTTGGAGCACCCCATAGAAAAATGATGAGGCTCAAGGCACTTGCTCCAAGTGCAACCGAAGTCGCTCCTTTTGACCAAGGAAGTGAAGCGACGGCTAAGCACAGAAAGCCAAGACTCAGGCGTAAAATCATCCTTTTGTCCTGTGCGATCCTGATTAATCCTGCCATTGGTTAAGTGTATCTCCGGGGCAAGCTCCGATTCCGGCGTTGTTGGGGCATTTACTAGAGTGACTTCAATCACGCTTCCCTAGCGGAACTCGAATATCGTCCACCATTGCCTGGACCTCGCTGGATGGGGCCGGAAAGAAGCGGTAAACCGCGCCCGCAACGGCAAAGTTAACCAACATCCCCAAAGCGCCAATGCCTTCGGGAGAAATTCCAAACCACCAATTTCCTGGGGTGGATAATTCCGGGTGCAGGAATTTAAACCACAGAATGTATCCGGCTGTAAGTGCAATGCCACACACCATCCCGCTCATGGCACCGGCGCGATTCATGCGACGGCTGAAAATTCCGAGGAGTAGCACCGGAAAGAATGAGGAAGCCGCCAATCCAAATGCAAAGGCAACGACTTCGGCCACAAAACCTGGTGGGTGAATCCCAAACCAACCGGCAATACACACGGCTACCCCAGCGCTGAGGCGCGCCGCTAACAACTCCCCTTTTTCTGAAATCTTGGGGCGCAAGCAACGTTTCAATAAATCGTGAGAAATTGCCGAGGAAACTACCAGTAGAAGACCGGCAGCGGTGGAAAGGGCCGCGGCCAGAGCACCGGCGGCAACTAAGCCCACCACCCAATCAGGAAGACCCGCAATTTCAGGGTTTGCCAACACCATGATGTCCTTATGAACATCCAGCTCATTTACTGCGCTGGATTGATTGCCGACGTATTGAATCAGGCCATCATGGTTTTTGTCTTCAAACTTCAAGAGCCCCGTCGTTTCCCATTTTTGGAACCACTCAGGCATATCGGCATAGGGTTGATTGCTCACAGTTTGTAAAAGATTGGTCCGCGCAAAAACGCCTATCGCCGGGGCCACCGTGTAAAGCAAAGCAATAAACACCAAAGCCCAACCGACACTTTTTCGTGCATCGCGCACTTTAGGAACGGTATAGAAGCGGATGATGACGTGGGGCAAACCGGCGGTTCCTACCATTAAAGCGGCAGTGATGCATGCCACATCGAGGAGACTTTTTGAGCCGTTTAAGTAGGAGTCGAATCCCAGCTCTTTTTGCAAGCCATCCAGATTTTCAAGCAAGGAGGTGCCGTCGGGTAAGAAACCGCCAAAGCCCAATTGCGGAATGGGTGTATCCGCCAATTGGATGGAAAGGAAAATGGCTGGCACCAAATAAGCAAAAATCAGTACGCAATATTGGGCTACCTGGGTGTAGGTAATCCCCTTCATGCCCCCCAATACCGCATAGAAGAAAACAATACCCATACCGATCATGACTCCGGTGGTGGTCGGCACTTCTAAAAATCGCGACAGCACAATGCCGACCCCTTGCATCTGGCCGCTCACATAAGTGAATGAAATGAAGATGGCACACACCACCGCAATGATGCGCGCGGCAGAAGATTCGAAACGGTCGCCGACAAAATCTGGGATGGTAAATTTTCCAAACTTCCTTAAATAGGGGGCAAGCAGCAATGCTAGTAAGACATAACCGCCGGTCCAGCCCATCAGGTAAACCGAGCCGTCATAGCCTAAAAATGAAATCGCTCCTGCCATGGAAATAAAGGAGGCAGCACTCATCCAATCCGCTGCAGTGGCCATGCCGTTTATAAGTGGCGGCACTCCGCCGCCGGCAATATAAAAATCTTTGGTGCTAGTCGCCCGGCTCCATATCGCAATGCCGATGTAAAGGGCAAAGGACAAGCCGATGAGCAATAAGGTCCATCCTTGTACTCCCATGGTTATTCCTCTTTGACTCCAAATTCTTTATCTAACCGATCCATGCGGCGGGCATAAACAAATACCAAAGCGATAAAAACTAGAATAGAACCTTGCTGCGCAAACCAAAAACCCACCGGAAATCCGGTGCCAAGGATTTTCCACTGGTCTAACCAATCATGAAGCAGGATGCCACAGCCGAAGGATACAAATGCCCAGACTGCAAGCAGGCTAAGCACGAGGCGGATATTACGGCGCCAATAATCTTTATGATTTTGCGGCAACTTTGGGGGCTGTTCCTGGGTCAAAACAGGAGAAGCCTACCGCAGCGTGCCAAAGCAGAAGGAAACTTTAGCGTCCCTTTCGGAGTCACCAAAGTTTCCTTTTACTTCAGTACGCTGCTAGAAGTGCAAATGTGGGCGAGTCAAATGACCGGCGCGTACTCTAATCCGCTTGTCGTGGTGCGGTCCCTCACAGTTGCAGAAATCAAACGGCGCCGAAACGAACCGAAGAAGCATCCGCAGCTTGAGCGGTGGTTACTCCTAATAACAAAACGAGAGGGGTCAGCAGGGCAAACTTCATGATGTCCGCCCTAATGCCAAGTGCCGGGAATAGTTCCGCGAATTCGGCCGCTCTGGCTATCCTGTCCTCCTCCCTCTCATCCTATGTCATCCCCTCGCGCTGCTATTTCTCCTCAAAAAGCCGCCATCATTTCGAAAGAAATTTTTGGCATTGAGGGCCAGGCGGTGGAGCTGGACGGAGAGCAGGAGAGAAATTTTCGAATTCAATCTGAGGCAGGAGATTTTGTCCTTAAGATTTGTCGACATAACTTAGAACAAGATCTATTGGAATTGTGGATTGCCGCCTTAAGCCATCTCAACCAAAATCTGGTTCCTAGCGTCCAGGCCAACAAAGAGGGACATGCTTGGGGAAAAGTTTTTGGCGACGATGGTCGGCAACATTTGGTTTGGATGGTCAGCTGGTTGGATGGAATTCCTCTTGTGGAATGTCCCGACCGAGCGATGGAATGGATGGAATTGCTTGGCAAAGAGTTGGCAAAAACCCAAAAGGGCTTGAGTGGTCTTAGCCACCCGGCGCTTGAAAGAAGTTTTGATTGGGATTTGCGGGTGGGCGAGCGAGTTTGCCAAAAGCACTTTCTGGAAATCCCATCGGCTCGTGACCGTCGGGTGATTCACGAAACCCTAGGTGGAATTGGCGTGGTGCTTGATGAGTTGAGGCACAACTTGCGGGTCGGCCCTATTCACGGGGACGCCAATGACCACAATTGGATCATCAATCCAGGAAATCAATCGAATCCCATTGCTGGGTTGATTGACATCGGCGATATCGGCAACGGCTGGATTCTGGGCGAAGTGGCAATCGCTTGTGGTTATGCCATGTTAAGTCAAAAAAATCCGCTTGAAGTGGCTGAGAAGATTGTCGGTGGCTACCACACCATTGATCCTATTCCGGAGGCGGAATTGCCCGCGCTTTGGGAACTCGCTCGCTTGCGTTTATGTGTAAGTATTTCGATGGCGGCCTGGCAACAAAAGTTGGATCCAAGCAACTCTTATTTGTCAGTCACTGCTGAACCGGCCATGGAATTGCTTCGCAAACTCCTGAGAATTTCATGCACCGAAGTGTTGGCGAGGTTTCGCAGCGCTTGTGGTTACGCCACCGATAGAAATTTTTGTTTTGATGACTCACAGCCTCTACAAGAGAGGCGCCGAAAGGTGCTCGGACCCAACCTCTCCTTGTCTTATGAGAGTCCTTTGCAAATGGTGAGGGGCGCGGGCCGTTATTTATTTAATCAACAAGGCCGAGGATATTTAGATGCAGTCAACAACGTGCCCCATGTAGGGCACTCGCATCCCAAGGTGGTGGCTGCTGCTGCTGAGCAGATGCAAATTCTAAATACGAACACCCGTTATTTGCACGAGGACCGCTTACGTTTTGCGGAACGGCTAGCAGCTACTTTCCCTGCTCCTCTCTCGGTGGTTTACCTGGTGAACTCCGGCAGTGAAGCCAATGAATTGGCATTACGATTGGCTAAGGCGCACACCGGTGGAACTGACTTCGTGGTCATCGACGCCGCTTACCACGGCAACACCGGCGCCCTAGTGGAGTTGTCTCCTTATAAGTTTGCAGGAAAAGGAGGAGCGGGAAAGTCGCCGCACGTGCATGTCGCTACTTTGCCTGATCCTTATCGCGGGGAGTTTGGCTACCAAGATGCGGAAGCGGGGATTCACTATGCCGACAACGTTAGTGCTTGTTTTGAAACAATCATGAAGGAAAACCGCAAACCCGCCGCTTTCATTGCGGAGTCCATTTCTGGGTGTGGTGGACACGTAGTTTTCCCTGAGGGCTATTTAAAGAAAGCATTTGAACACGCCAAAGCGGCCGGTGCCCTCGCCATTGCCGATGAAGTGCAGGTCGGCCTGGGTCGAGTCGGGTCGCACCTGTGGGCCTTTGAAATGCAAGGAGCCCAACCCGACATCGTCACCATGGGCAAACCCATTGGCAATGGTCATCCCTTGGCGGCAGTCATCACCACTCCAGAAATCGCCGCTTCTTTCGATAATGGCATGGAATATTTCAATACTTTTGGTGGCAATCCAGTTTCCTGCGCCATTGGCAATGCGGTGCTGGATGTTATGGAAGAAGAAGGGCTGCAAGAAAAAGCTTTTACAACCGGCAATAATTTATTGGAGGGACTTGCGGAGCTAAAAGACAGGTTTGGTGTCTTTGGAGACGTGCGCGGATGCGGGCTTTACCTAGGCGCGGTTTGTGTCAAAAACCAACGGACCAAAGAGGCGGATGCCGAAACTGCAAGTGTATTAGTCGAATCTATGCGCCACAAAGGAATTCTACTTTCCACCGACGGGCCCTTACGGGATGTCATTAAAATCAAACCCCCTTTGGTATTTGAAGAATCCGACGCGCAGCACTTCCTGAGTCAACTGCACTTGGCGTTAACAGAACTCTAATTTCCGTCAGCGAGAAATTACGCTTTACGACGCGCAGCTTAAGCGAAATTCGAATAAACACTCTTTTTTTTGGCTATAGTCCCGTAAGCACTTTCATGATTCATTCCCCCGCATCCTTTTTATGGCTGATCCTCTCTCTTTTGGTTTGGGGCAGCCCCGCCGAAGCCCAAGCAGAAACTGGGCCATTTAAGGCAAAATGGAGAGACGTCCACTTTGAAGATTCTGAGTTTGGCCGCGGCAAAATCATTGGCCGGATCTACGTTCCCACGATGCAAACTGAAATCAAAGGGAGCCCTGCTACAGAAATCAAGCCCAGCCCCCTCATCGGTTTTATGCACGGTTGGAGGGCCAAATATCAATATTATGATTCACTCGCCTTGCATTTGGCCTCCTGGGGATTTGTGGTTGCCTCCATTGGAACGCAGACTGGGCAGAATGGGAATATTTGGGACGAAGCCAAAGACACCAAATCTTTGATGCATTGGGTCGCCAAGCAAAGTAAAAATCCAGAGTCTTGGCTCAACGGCAAAGTCGCCGAAGGTGATTGGGGAGCCAGCGGTCATTCCATGGGCGGCGGGGCGTGCATTGAGCTCATCAAACTTGAGCCAAAAGTCCAAGTGATTGCGCCACTTCAACCTTGGCTAAATCCAAAATGGTCGAAGGCGGCATTTAAAGCTTTGGAGAAATGGGCCGGCAGTGCCTGGTTTGTCGCCGGCAAGTTGGACAACACTTGTCCCACAGAAATGGTGCGGAATGGATTTGACACCGCTAAATCCACTTCGAGAAGGTTTTTCACCGAGTTTCGCTATTTGGGACATCTGGGCCCAATCAATGGGCCACCCTCTCACCCTAAGCTCTCAAGCGCACAAAAGCTGAGTATCCACCAGCAAATTCTTAGCCAGTTTTTTCGGGCCGAGTTACTCGGGCAAGAAGACCAATACCAATTCCTCTTTGGTCCATTGGCCAACGAAGCCGAGTTGGTTCAAATCAACTCCTGCCGAGTGCCCATCATTTGGGTAGAAAAAAACACTCTTCATGTAGTGGCCAAGGCAAAGGAAACCCTAAAGGTTTTCGGCGAGACTCACACTGCCGACGCCCTCGGCAAACTCATTCTTCCAATTCCCGCGGCCCATTCCGGCAGCATTCAAGTCACCGCCGGAAAATCTAAAAGCCGAATAATCACCCTTCCGTGAGACTCGCCCTTCCTCTTTGTTTGGCAAAGTGCAGACACGCACTAAGCAAGAAAGGGAAGAGGCCGTCCAAGGGGCGGTTACCGAAAGGTAATTCTTTGCCTTCAAGCTTCTTTTTTTCGCCCCTGCTCGTTTTCGGGGGGGTGCTTCTTGCACTCCTTTCCAAGCAAGAGGCCAAGCCAAACGTTGTCATTATTTTCACCGACGACGCCGGCTACGCAGATTTTTCATTCCAAGGAAGCAAGACCCATCTCACTCCACACATTGATTCCATTGCTATCCATGGAACTCAATTTACAAACGGCTATGTTTCCGCCTCCGTTTGTAGCCCCTCTCGGGCGGGGCTCCTGACTGGCAGATACCAACAACGCTTCGGCCATGAGTCCAACCTTCCGGGCGCCAAGGACAAAGCAGTCCCTGATTCCATCAGGGGATTACCGGTTAGTGAACTCACCATCGCTGACTTATTAAAAGGAAATGGATACGCCACCGGCATGATTGGAAAATGGCACTTGGGCATGGAACCTCAATTTCATCCCACTCAACGAGGATTTGGCGAGTTCTTTGGCATGTTGAACGGAGGCAGCCCCTATCACCCAGGGGCGGCTAAAAACATTGAATGCTCCTACAAGGAAGTTGACTCGGTAAAACTTCCTTATCTCACCGATGCTTTTGGCGACGAAGCGGTTGACTTCGTCACTCGGCATAAAGCAGAGCAATTTTTTCTTTATTTAAGTTTCAACGCCCCCCACACCCCGATGCATGCTCGGCCTGATTACTTGGCCGAAGCAAAAACTCACTTTAAAACCGAGAGCCGGGCGGTCAATGCCGCAATGACCCGCTCGTTGGACGAAAATGTCGGAAAAGTTTTGGATGCCTTGAAAAGAGAGGGCTTAACCGACAACACTCTCATTTTCTTTTTAAATGACAATGGCGGTGCCATGCCTTACAACGCCTCTTTAAATGCGCCGTTGAGGGGAACCAAAGGGACTTGCCTTGAGGGCGGAATACGGGTCCCCTTTTCGGTGCAGTGGCCAGCCAAACTTCCAAAGGGAAGGGTGGAAAGCCGGCCAGTCATCAGCTTGGATATTTTGCCGACGATTATGAGCGCAGCGGGTATCACCCTTCCGACTGACAGGGTATTCGACGGAGTGAATCTCGCTCCATTTTTGACCAATGGCTGGGCTTGGCAAACGCTGGAGCCCCATCCAACGCTGTTCTGGAAATTAAATTGGGCAGCCGCCATACGCAAAGGAGATTGGAAGTTGGTCCGCACGCCGGATGATCAACATTGGCTTTTCAACTTAAGCATTGATTCCGCAGAAAAAAAAGACCTCTTTGAATCTGAGCCTAAGATTGCAAAAGAATTATTGGCAGAGTTGCAGGATTGGGAGTCTCAACTCATGGACCCGATCTGGACGACGAGTCCCCAATGGAGAAAGCACAGTCTTCAGCGATACAGCCAAGAAGCCGTCAACGGCTTTCAAAAAAACTGAACTTTTCATGGAAGTAACCATGCTACTGGGGAAAACACGCCGTCGGTAATGCGGGGAAGTTACGGATTCTGAAGGTTGCGGCATTGCTTACATTAAGCCATCAAATTCTTCGGCTCCAGGGCGCAGCGGCCGTTTGTTGATGGAATGCACGATGCTCAGTAATTGCCGTTTAGCTCGCCGGTATTTGCGACTACTGGCCGTGTTATAGCGGAACTTCCCGCGCGCATCACGGTAGTCCCAGGAGAAGCGAGATACATCCGGGTAGCTTTGCGGGTCGCGGTCGAACTCTTCTTGGAATCGGGTGCCAGGAATCGCCTTGAATTGGCTTAGCCGAATTCGATCCAATTGCGGCCGATGCTCTTGTAGAAACTTAACCGTCATCTGCAGATCTTCCGTGGTCTCGCCTGGATAGCCCTGCATCATGCTGACGCGCACGCTAAGTCCAGCGTCATATGCATCAGTGATGAAGCGCGAATTCGATTCGACTTTACAGCCCTTATCCATCTTGTCGAGCAATGCCTGGCTGCCTGACTCCAGTCCGAAATTGATTCGCATCAAGCCTGATTGACGCGCGGCCAGCAAGTCTTCTTTACTTAGACCATTATCCGGCCGTTGATCAACGTGCACGGTTGCCACCCAGCCAGCGCCGGGAATACGATTCTGGAAATTCTCAATCAGCCCGCGCCACATGCGCACATCGGAGTTCAATTTGATGTCCAGCAGGATGAAGTTTTTCGACTTGTGACGTTTAGATAACTCCACCAATTCATCCAACATTGGGGTCACCGCACGAGTCCGGAAGGTGCGTCCATTAGCGGTGTAAACATCGGCACAAAATTTACATCGCCCCCAGCTGCAACCGCGTCCAGCCATCGCCGGAATTACTCGCCCCGGGTATGCACCCCATGGAAAGTCGGTGAAATCGGGCACCGGCAAGCTGCTTAGATCTTTGAGTGGCGCTGGGGTGGGGCTGCGTCGACCATCAGGATAAAACACGCCTTCGTATTTAAGTAGATCCTTTCCAGCGATGGTATCACGTACCAAATCGGGTAGCGTGCGGTCTACTTCGCCGCCGATTAATGCGGTAAGCCCGGGCACGCGCAGCCATTCTTTGGTAATAAGCTCGATGTTGAACACCGGGCCACCGAGCAACACCGGAATACCATGCTTGGCGGCCAGTTTGCCGATCTCCACGCACGAGGGGTAGTGATTCAGATATACCGATAACAGGACGATGTCAGGCTTCTTCTCTAAGGCGCAAGTCACCTCTTGCATAACTCGCGGATGGGGTCGTGAAATCCACCAGGAGCGCAGAGCACGCACACCGTGGCGGCTCCAATTCAGTGCAGGGTTGGTGGAAAAAAAAACCCACCGTTGCAGTTGGTCTTTCCAGCCCTCCTGGCGCTCGCGTACCATCGCCGGCACATCATGGGAAAGTGGGCAAAGCACCGTTACGTCCATCTCGGCGTTGCGCAATGAGGCGACCAGACTGCCAATGGCCAGCGTCGGATAGGAAGCGAAATTGTTCAGGTCGACAACTAGAACCTTAGGGGAGGGTGTCATGAAGTAAATTTTAAAGAGTCTGAGAAACAGCCTATGCGGAATTTCAATAAACCGGGAAGTTCTCCAGAGGGAGCTCGAGACCAGGCCTACTCGCTTCTATTATGGGTCACTTCGGCACCTTTACAATCCCCGTCAAAGGATGGGCATGTTGCTGAACGGAGTACTCTCTCTCGAGATTTTGTGATTAAATATTTCCAAGGGCTTGAATTAAGCGACAGGGAGATTCACTTAAAGCTGAGGGAGCTATTCCCTGAGAATATTCTTGGCAATGACCCTAATCTTCCGCCAGATTGAATATGATTGACGGCATGAAATACGTTCGTGCAGTTCCTCGGGCGCTTTTATTGTGGTTTAATGGTACGCCATGGATAACGATATTGGTTTTATTTCCGCCTACATCAATAAGTGAGACCAACCTCAATGGCGGCACCATTCATTACATGGGAGACTTTCAAAGTTTCTGTTTCCTAGGCAGATTTTTGATTGGAAAATTGGAATGGAATGGAATTTTATGGCCGCTTTGGATTCTTGAAATCGCAGTGGGCGTTGGAATTATTTATTTCCTAAAGCGGAAAAAATAATTTAAATCGCTTCTAGCTCCTTCCGCATATTCTCAAGCTCCATATGAGTGTACAAATCACTCATAGCAGCAGAAGAATGCCTAGCAAGCACCATGGCTGCGGCATCAGACCCTTGGATCCTAAGCCGTGAAATAAATCTGTGTCGAAGGCAACGGAACTTCCAAGAAAGAAACTCGGGGTTCCTTTTTCGAAAAGATTTCCATCGTCGTTGATAATACTCGTAGTGATTCATACCGAAAGGCTATGCTCCAAGGCATGGTAGATTCAGGCCAAAGGAAAACTAGAGTGCCCGGGTTCGATGTGGCGCGCTGTTTGGCCATTTTGGCGATGGTTTTTGTGAATTATGAGGTGGTTTTGGCTTCCGGGGTTTCTTCCCCGGGTTGGCTAAAGGTATTGGCCGATGCTTTTGAAGGGCGTGCGTCAGCACTATTTGTCGTGCTGGCGGGGATTGGCATCACCATGCTGGACTGCCGGTCGGTCATTTGGAAGCGTGGGTTATTCCTGTTGGTGGTTGGCTACTCATGGCACCCTCTTTGGGGAGGAGACATTCTTCACTACTATGCGTTTTATTTGTTTATCGGTGGTGCGGCTTTGGGTTTGAATGCGCGGGCTTTGTTGGGCTTGACTTTAGCCTCGGTAGTGGGTTTTGTAGTGCTGTTTAAAACTTTGGATTATGGTGCTGGTTGGAATTGGTTCACTCTAGAGCACATGGATTTTTGGACTGCCGGAGGCCAAGTACGCAATTTGGTATTTAACGGATGGCATCCGCTTTTGCCGTGGCTGGGTTTTTTGTTTTTAGGCATGGCCTTGGGTCGGTGGGGAATTGTGGAGGCGCATCACCGTCGGGCTGCCATGGGAATTTCATTGTTTGGTTGGGGAATCGCCGCATGGGGAGCCTCCTTTTTCCCAGGTTTACTCAACCTTTATGGTTTATCTTCGATTCCACCGGGACCGTTTTATATGTTGTCGGCGGGCTCAAGCGCGGTCTTTGTCATCACAGTGTGCTTGGAAATCACCAGCAATGATTTGGTCGCCAAGTGGACCCAGCCGCTGGCTTGGTGCGGGCAATTAGCCTTGACCTTCTATGTGGCCCACATTTTCGTGGGACTTTTTGACGAAGCCACTTTCGCGGAAAACGTACCTCGCAACGAACGCCTCAGCGTGGCCTTTGAACGTGCCGCATTTTTCGGCGTCGGCGCCATCCTCTTTGCAAGTCTGTGGCGGCAACGCTTCCGCCATGGCCCCCTCGAATCCCTCCTCCGCCGTTTTTCTCGTTTTTCTCTGCGCACCAAAGTTTAAAGGAAACTTTAGCCAGTGATTTGACTCCTATCCCTAACCCATTTTCCTTGGCACCTTACAATCCTCCCCAAAGGATGGGCCGATAGCTCAATTGGTTAGAGCTGCGAACTCATAATTCGACCCAAGAAGAGCCGTTTGAGTGAGTTTGATTATAGAATGGCGGAGTGATTTTCAGCGCACTGCTTCTCGGTTTCATGCCAACGGTTTTCTTCCAGGA
>JAPKBM010000012.1 GCA_026421205.1 Planctomycetota bacterium | reverse complement strand
TTTTTTTCAAATCATTGGTGAATGATATCTCCCCTTCCATATTCCGATGGCCAGCTAAAACAAAAAGTTTGACGACGCTGCCTTTTTTGAAAGGCCATTTCTTATAATTTCGATCCCTGACCTTTTCCTTCCCCACAGAGCGGAGGTATTCCGTTGCATAATTATGACCGTGTTCAAGCTGACCAAGAGTTCCGTAATGGTAGTGAAGGCCATCCGAGCTTTCCGTGAGGACTCCAACATGGTTGGTAGGTATATAAGTTGCCATAGCATCTTCACGGCAGACTTCTTTTTGCGCCTCACTAATAGCATACATGTTGTCGCGATTATCCATCCCCCAAACAGTTTTACAGCTTAATTCACCGATGTAGAAAGGTAGATTTGGTGAATTCAAATCATCACGCCATTTCTCAATAAAATGCTTTAAATTAGCGGCGTATCTAGCCCTATAGACTTCATTAAACATATCGTTTTCACCTTGATGCCAGAAGAACCCCTCAATACGATATTTGATTTTCTTTGCCCTTAGACTTTGCAATGCATCATTTACAAGCTTAAGGGCAAGTGGATACAGCTTGAAACCGACGGGATCATCTGGATTCCAATCACTGCCAAGTGTCGTTCCGCCAGAAGCACATTTAATAATAGCTATTGGAGCTTTTATTTGATTACTAACTATTTTCCCGAAGCTAAGCTCTGGCCCGACAACATTATTTACAGGCTGAAGGGTAGACCAGCCATTTGACCGGTGCATCGTTTCTCGACCAATCGCGTATGAATATCTAATCTTTGGTTGCTCATCTCCAGTACCAACAAACGGCGAAAAATTATCGATTTCCCTCGCGTCAGAGTGTGTGCCAACCATGTTTGATTGACCCGCAAAAATGAAAACCCTTAAGGTCTTTGTGTCTTCCTCGTCAAGCTTGCTAGATTGTGCCGCGGAGAGTGTTTGGGTGCAGAAAACGAGTAATGCTGCAATATAAATAGCCTTTATTTTCATTAAATGGAATGATACAAAACCCTGCTTTTGATCGTAATTTTATTCCTAGTCCTCTTGCTGTCAGCCACTTAGATTTTGAGGGGGGCCAACACAGAACAGAGCGATCCAACTCTCTGAAAGCTCCATTCGGTTACTCTGAGCTTGTATCCGATTCTCTTCGCAAGGGGCCGTCTAAATGAGTAGGATGTCTTGGCTATGAAACTCATCCGGATTCTCGTTACTCTGTCTTTGCTTCCTGGGTGTTCAAATGGGAAGATTGAGGCTACTACGCTCCAAGATCTGATGACCCCTGAGGCCGCTGTTGTGAAGCTCGCGGGCGACATGATGTTCACGGAGGGACCGGTCTGGTTACCCAAGGAAAAGACGCTCATCTTCAGCGACATCCCAAGTGCAAAGCTCATGGAGTGGAGCAAGGAGGCCGACCTCAAACTCTTCAGGAAGAGCCCGAACCCGAACGGGAACCTGCTCGATAGAGAGGGAAGGTTGCTCACCTGTCGGCACGGCGCGCGGGACATCGTGCGCACAGAGAAAGACGGAGATATCACGGTCCTCTGTGACAGCTTTGAAGGGAAGCGCCTCAACTCACCGAATGATGTCGCCGTCAAGTCTGACGGAACGCTCTGGTTCACGGATCCACCGTGGGGCTTGCCAGATTACCGCAAGGGAAAAGAACAACCAGAAAACTATGTCTTTCGCTTGGACCCGAAGACGAAGAAAGTCACAGTCCTCTTGAAAGGTATCATGCCGAACGGCATAGCCTTCTCGCCTGATGAGCGACACATCTACATCGCGGATACGGGCGGTACCTGGCATCCGGACGAGCCTCTCCGCGAATTACCGGCGACGATCGCTGCCTATCAGGTGAAGACTGATGGAACGTTAAACCTAGAACCCGTCTGGAAGGTAGAGGGCTTCTGTGATGGGATGTGTGTCGATGTATTAGGGAACATCTACACCACTGCGCGCGCGGGAATCACGGTGTTCTCACCGGACGGGAATATCATCGGGACGATTAAAGTCCCTGAGTCGCCAAGTAATTGCTGCTTTGGAGGCGACGACTACAAGACCCTTTTTATTACAGCGCGCACATCGCTTTACTCGGTTGAGCTCGCGAACTCGGGAAACATACTTCGATAGGACCGGTGTAAGATAAAGCACGCTGGACCTCCACATTCAAAAGTCGGTTATTTCGCCAGTCCATCAACGACGAAAAAAAGGGCGTCCCCGACGCGATTCGAACTTGCGACCTTTGGTTTAAGAAGCGAATGCTCTACGAACTGAGCTACAGCCGCGCCTTCGCCTAGTTCATCTCTTCCATAGAAGTACACCATGAAACACAGTCGAGAATTCCATCTCATCCTCCACGGAGCCACGGGTTTCACCGGCCGCTTAGCCGCCGAAGAGCTCCATCGCAATGCGCCCAAAGGATTGCGGTGGGCCGTCTCCGGGCGGACGTCGGAAAAAGTCAATGCCTTAGCCCAAAAATACGAAGTGCCGGGCATTGTCACGGAGAGTCTCAAAGATTCAGATGTGGAATCCTTGGCGTCGCGTGCCGATGTCATTCTTTCGTGCGCGGGCCCCTACTCCGTTTTTGGAACCCCCCTTGTCCAAGCCTGTGTCAAATATGAAACACACTACGCCGACCTTTCCGGTGAGCTCCCCTGGATTCATCAAATCATTCAACAGCATCACGAAATCTGCGTTCAAAAGAAAATAACTCTTATTCCGTCTTCGGGCTTTGACTCCGTGCCCTCGGACCTTGCAGTGCACAGCATGAGACAGGCCCTTTCCCGGCCCTGCAAGCTCTACGGGCTTTTCAGAATCAAAGGCGGGCTGAATGGTGGCACCCTCCACTCCGGACTTGCACTGGCCGAAAAGCAAACTCTCTCTGCCCCTGCGCCGCCTTCTCCTTTTGCCATCCCTTACCTGAAAAGATGGGCCGCTCCATTCTTGATGGCCCCCGTCAACGAAGACGTCGTGGCACGCTCGCAAAGCGATTTCCCCTACCAAGAATTCCTTCTCGTACGCACTCGTGGCCAAGCGAGTAGAATGTCGGGTCTTCTGAGGCTGTCTACCCGCATGTTGGCCTCTCCGTTTGGACGAAAGCTGTTGCGTCTTTTCGGGCCGAAGCCCGGCCAAGGTCCTTCTAAGAAAAAAATCGAAGAAGGTTTCGCCGACCTAACTCTCCTTGCGGGTTCCCTTGAACAACCACTCGCTGTCCACCGTTGGAATTGGACGGGCGACCCCAGCAACCTCATTACCGTCCGCTGCCTTGTGCAGACCGGCTTGGCCTTGGCCGCCGGCGAAGCCAAAGCAGGTGGCGTTTTGACGCCTTCAGGCGCGCTGGGATCTGCCCTTACCCAAAGACTTCTCAAAATCGGCGCCGTTCAACACCAGACCCTTCCTTCGCATCATGACCGACCTCAAGTTTGAAGACCTCGGATTGCCACCAGAAATGGTGCAGTCTCTCGCCAAATTTGGCTATGAAATCCCTTCGCCTATTCAGGCCGAAGCCATCCCCTTCCTATTAGACGGCCGAGACATCATCGGCCAAGCGCAAACAGGCACCGGAAAAACCGCGGCCTTTGCATTGCCCCTTTTGGCGCGCTTGAACATAGAAGAATGTTCTCCGCAGGTTCTTGTCTTGGCACCCACGCGGGAGTTGGCGATTCAAGTAGCCGAGTCCTTCCAGAAATATGCGCGTTCCATTAAGGGCTTTCATGTTCTCCCAATTTATGGAGGACAAGGCTATCACCATCAACTCAAGCCTTTAAAAAGAGGGGTGCACGTCGTCGTCGGCACACCCGGCCGTGTCTGTGACCACATTCGCCGTGGCAGTTTGAAACTCAATCACCTGAAGTGTTTGGTTTTAGATGAAGCCGATGAAATGCTCAGAATGGGTTTCATTGAAGATGTAAATTGGGTCCTGGAACAGGCTCCCGAAAAACGTCAAATTGCTCTGTTCTCAGCCACGATGCCGGCGGAAATCAAACGGATTGCTACTAAGTATTTAAATAATCCGGCTGAAGCTAAAATCAAGGCAAAGCAAGCCACCGCCGACACCATCAATCAGCGTTTTCAAGTCATTAGTGGGCGTCGGAAAATTGATGCGCTGACTAGAATCATTGAACTAGAAGAAACGGATGCTGTTTTGGTTTTTGTGCGAACAAAAATCTCTTCCGCCATTGTTGCCGAACAACTGGAGGCGCGCGGGCTAAATGCAGCTGCCTTGAATGGAGACATCGTCCAAGCGCAACGGGAAAAAATTGTGCAACGGCTCAAAAATGGTGGTATCGACATCATTGTGGCCACCGACGTGGCAGCACGTGGGCTGGACGTAAGCCGGATTAGCCATGTTGTAAACTTTGATGCACCAACGGATCCCGAATCTTATGTGCACCGCATTGGCCGAACGGGGCGTGCGGGCTCTACAGGAGAAGCAATCTTGTTTGTTACACCAAGGGAAAAACGATTGCTCAACCTGTTAGAGCGCGTCACCAAAGCGACCATTAGACCCATGGTGATGCCCACAACGGATCAGGTCAATGCGTTGCGGATTGACAAATTTAAAGAAAAAATCACTCAGACGATTGAAGAAGGTGGCCTGAACTTTCACACCCGCCTTATTGATTCTTACCTCACCGAACACCCTGAACTAGAGCCTACAGAAGTAGCTGCAGCACTAGCGCATTTAGCACAAGGTGGAAAGTCGCTCTTGGTTTCCAAGAAAGAAGAATTTGCGGCAGAGGAATTTGTTCAAAGCGGAAAGCGCAGAGAGCGCGAAGAACGGCACGGGGAACGTGGGGACCGCAGCAGGAGTCGCCGTGACGGAGAACGTGGAGACCGCAGCAGGGATCGCCGTGACGGAGAACGTGGGGACCGCAGCGGGGATCGCCGTGACGGGAAACGCCCGATGAAGCCAGGCCGGGAGCGCAAAAAAGATGAAAAGGTCACACAAACCAAAGAAAAAGGGATGATACGTTACCGCTTGGAAGTCGGCTATCAGGAACACGCAAGGCCTGCTTCCATTGTGGCCACCATCACGAAGGCCGCTGGACTCAATGGCAAGCACATCGGCCATATTGAGATTTTCCCAAGCTTCTCGACCGTAGATCTTCCTGAAGGCATGCCACAAGAAGTCTTTGATGACTTGAAGCAGGCTAAAGTGGGCCAATACCCGCTCAAAATATCCGAAGTCTGATTACAGGCGGGTTCGAAAAGCCCTGTAAATCTTGCGGCCCTTCGTTACTTTAAAAAGGGCGGGGAGCGGGAAGCCGTATTATCTTCGGTATGAGATTCAAAGCATTCCTACTTTCCTTGCTGGCTTTGACAACACCAGCCTTTTCCCAGGGCGCTTTTTTGGGTGTTGAACTGGACACACGATCTGCACGCAATGCAACTTCACCCACCGCAAAAGGTGCGCTGATACTCAAGGTTCAAGAGCCGTCGGCGGCTTCCATCATGGGTTTGTTGGAAAATGATCGCATCATGGTCATGAATGAAGACCCAATTGAAAATCGCGAGCATTTTCAGTTTTTACTCAACCAAAGACTTCCAGGGGAAATTGTAGAATTTGCAATTCAAAGAAGTGGGCTTGACGTTTCCCTTCTCGGGGTCTTAGGCCGACGCCCTTCTGCACAAAATGAGTCCGGAAGACTTCGTCGGTCTACGCCATTTCAAGGTTTTTCCATGCCGGAGTTCCCCGATTTTCCAGAATTCCCAGAATTCCCAGAATTCAATTTTTCTTTCCCCCAAGACCTTAGGACCGGAGGAAAAACCGTCCAACTTACTTATCCAGAATCCACGCCAGAAAATGAGCGGAATGTACTCACTCAAGAGGCCATCAAACAATATGGAGAAGGTGTGGAGGTCCGCTTTGAAGGCAAGAGCACGCGCATTCAAATTCAGTCGGGAAACTTCTTCGACATTAAACGCAACACAATCCCGACCCCTTGGCAAGAAGGGCTTCTGACGCCACAAAACCGCATTCCAAAGCCTTCGGAAACGGATGACGACGAGCTCTAGGCAAGGATACGCTGTAGGGCATGAGGGATAACGCCCACCAAAACCCAAACTCTGTGGAAATTACAACTACAGACATGGGGGCTAGTTTGAAATTTTGGGTAGATCTGGCAGGATTTGAAATGAAGGAATCATGGCCTAATCCCGAAAATGCACTTTGGGCTAACCTCTGCCTTAACGGACAAGCCCTCATGCTGGGCGTGCCCATGGAAGCAGAGAAGATTGAGGAATACTTCCAAGAAGAACCGGAGTGGACAGCGTGGTGTAAAGAAATTGCGGAAGAGCAAAGCCAGCACCCAACGGGCGTCGGCCTCCGACTCTATTTTAAAGTGGACGATGTCAATGACTATCACCGCCAGTTCTCAGAAAATGGCGGAACTCCGGCAACAACAACCCGCACGCAATTTTATGGTATTCGAGACTTCGGAGTGCATTCCCCCGAAGGCGCGCGCGTTCATTTTTTCCAACATGTCAAAATGGAAGGTTGTCAGTCTTGCGGATGCCCCTTAGTTGATTCGAAAGCAGGTGAAATTTACTGCGAGCATTGCATGGATGGACAGGGCAACCTGAAACCCTTTGATGACATTCTTCATGCCTGTGCATCTTGGATGAAAAAAAGCAAAGAATTAGAGCCGTCCGTAGCACGAAAAGCTGCAGAGGACTCTCTCAAAGAACAGCCTGCTTGGTCCAACGGTAGCCCAGATTCATGAGCAAAAATACACCTTGGAGAAAGTTGTCCGGAGAATATGTTTCTACCACCCAATTTGAAGGAGAAACAATTCTTAAAATTCAACTGGAGGCACTGACGTTACTGGCCAAAGAAGCCTTTTGGGATGTCGCGCACTACTTAAGGCCTGCACACCTTCAGCAACTTCGAAATATTTTAGATGACCCCGATGCTTCTTCAAATGACCGATTTGTAGCGCTCGACCTTCTTCGAAATGCACAGATTTCCGCCGAGGGAATCCTTCCCATGTGCCAAGACACCGGAACAGCCATTATTCTTGGCAAGAAAGGTCGAACGGTTTGGACATCTGGGAAAGATGCTGAAGCTCTTTCGGAAGGCGTCAAGAGGACTTTCGCTAACGCCAACTTAAGATTTAGCCAGCTTGTTCCGCAAAGTATGTTTGAGGAAACAAACACAGGAACGAACCTCCCCGCGCAAGTGGATTTACTTCAAACGGACGGGGACAGCTATGAGTTTTTATTTCTAGCCAAGGGAGGCGGGTCCGCTAACAAAACCTATCTGCATCAAGGTACGCCCTCATTATTACGCGAAGATCTCCTGCTAGAGTACTTGCGCCCACGCATTGAATCCTTAGGGACCGCCGCCTGTCCACCGTACCATTTGGCCATCGTGGTCGGCGGAACAAGCGCGGAGCATAATTTAAAAATGGTCAAGTTGGCAAGTGCACATGATTTAGATGACTTGCCCACCAAAGGAACGAATGATAGCCACGCAATACGATGCCCAGAGATGGAAGAAAAAATCTTGGCCATCACACAAAATTTGGGGACCGGTGCGCAATTTGGTGGAAAATACTTCTGCCATGATGTGCGGGTGATTCGCCTTCCTCGCCATGGTGCTAGCCTTCCAATCGGCATCGGTGTTAGCTGTTCAGCAGATCGACAGGTTCTAGGCAAAATCACCGCAGAGGGTGTTTTTCTTGAGCAATTAGAGCGTGACCCAGAACAATTCCTGCCCAAGACCGACCAAAACTCCACCGATGACATTATTTCAATCGACCTGAATCAAGGCATGGATGCTGTTCGTGAAGAACTCAGCCGGCACCCAGTTCGAACTCGACTTGCATTAAACGGAACCATGATTGTTGCAAGAGATTTGGTCCATGCAAAGCTAAAAGAACGATTGGAGCGTGGAGAAGACCTACCAGATTACTTCAAAGACTTCCCCATCTACTACGCGGGCCCAGCGAAAACCCCGGATGGCTACACTTCCGGATCCTTCGGCCCCACCACAGCAGGACGCATGGATAGTTTTGTAGACACCTTTCAAAAAGCAGGTGGATCGCTGATCATGGTAGCCAAAGGCAATCGTTCCCTAGCCGTAACGGAGGCCTGTAAAAACAACGGTGGATTTTACCTTGGTAGTGTGGGTGGGTCCGCTGCTCGGCTCGCCAAAGAATGCATTCAAAATGTAGAATGTCTAGAATACAAAGAGCTAGGTATGGAGGCCATTTGGAAAATTGAAGTGAAAGATTTCCCCGCCTTCATCATTACCGACGACAAAGGGAATGACTTCTTCCTGGGAGATGGTGCGGCTGGATGAAAGTAGCGCTGGTTCAATCCTCGCCAAGGCTCATGGCTTGGGAGGAAACCAAGCAGGAACTCCAAGCGGCCTTGCAGCGGGTTGGAGAGAAAAAAATTGCCCTCGCCGTACTGCCGGAGCTCGCATCCACGGGCTATCTCATCCCATCGAAAGACGCGCTCAAAAGAGTTGCTGAGCCCGCGGACGGAACAGGTACTTACCTTAAGTGGATTCAAGAACAGTGCGCGGTTCATTCCATGGATATCATCACGGGATTTGCAGAGTCCCACGGCGAAACATTTTACAATTCTTCTGCCCTTGTCGGTCCTGAGGGCGTTCTCGGTGTTTACCGAAAACTGCACCTTTTTTCTGAAGAACAAGATCTTTTCACGCCCGGCAACCATGGCGTTCCCGTGATTGAACGACATGGCGTTCGCCTTGCCATGCTCATTTGCTATGACTGGGCATTCCCTGAAGCCTGGAGGCTTGCGGCTGTCAAAGGTGCCGACGTCATTCTTCATTGCAGCAATCTAGTTTTGCCCTACGCTCAACGCGCGGTCATCGGCCATGCGCTCTGCAACCGTGTTTCCATCTTGACGGCAAATCGCGTCGGCGAAGAAAAAGATTTAACCTTCACCGGTCAGTCCCAGGCCGTGGACGCCTTCGGCAACCTGCTGATTCAGGGACCAACTGCATCCACATGGGAGTCTGTTTTTGAGATTGACCCCATGCAATCCAGAGATAAAAGCGTCACGGCAAGAAATGATTTATTTGCCGATCGTCGACGGAGCCTATAAATCCACGTTCACTAACGAGCACCGCAAAGAACCATTTCTTAATTTGGTTTCATCCCAATTCTGAAAACCCAAAGCATGGGCATAGGTTCGCTCTCCCACCAAAAGTGAAATATGATAACCCTCACATTCACGGCGAAGATAATTTCCCCATTGGTGATGAAGTTCCTGCAGCCCCTCTTCTTCGATGCGCTTGCCATAAGGAAGGTTACTGACGACCCAAGCCCCCCATCGCTTTTTGAAAGGGAATTCTAAAGCATCGCCGACGTCCCATTGGATATCCATACCCACGCCCGCTGTTTCTGCATTTGCCCTAGCCCCGTCCAAACGGTCTGCGTCCTGATCTCTTCCGAATAAAAAGACCTTTTTCTTCCAATCGGCTTGCGCAAGAATATTTTCTCTAAACGTTTTATACTTGCGAGGTTGATGCTCGGGCCATTTTTCAAATCCAAATTGCCTAAATGAACCAGGTGCAATCTTCCGGGCCATCATTGCTGCTTCAATCAATAAAGTTCCCGAGCCACAAAAAGGGTCCACCAGCGGAGAACGCTGATCCCACTTTGAGAGAAGAATAACTGCAGCAGCCAAAGTCTCTGCCATTGGGGCGCGGCCTTGATATTTCCGCCAGCCCCGCTTGTGCAAAGAATCGCCTGAAGTGTCTACTGCCAGCGTGCATCGATCTCTCCACAAGTGCACATGAATTCGCAAGTCAGCGTTTTCCTTCGCAACCGAAGGCCGCTGCTGCGTTTTCTCGCGAAATTCGTCCACAATGGCATCCTTTGTTCGCTGCGCAATAAATTGTGAATGATCCAAATTTGATTCACTGCATTGAGCATCCACAAAGAACTCGCCGTCGGCGTCTAAAAATGGAGACCAGTCAATGCCGCGGACCTCGTTGTAAAGCGTGTCATCATCCGGCGCTTGAAATCTCTTCAGCCGACGCAGTACGCGGATAGCTGTGCGCAATTGTAAATTTGCCAACCAAGAATCCTCCACCGTTCCTCTGAAATACACCCCGCCCACTTGGCATTCAACAGAAGACAGCCGGAGCGATTTCATTTCTTGAAAAAGCGTTTGCTCTACACCTGGGGCACAGGTGACAAAGTACTCGTGGTGTTTTGTCACGGAGTCTCTTTCAGAAGAATTGCGCCCGAATTAATGCAGTACCGCAAACCCGTTGGTGGCGGGCCGTCCTCAAATACGTGACCCAGATGACCCTCGCAAGTTGTACATTGGATTTCCACACGAATGCTACCATGAGAAAGGTCCTCAACCTCTGTCACAGCACCCTCATGAAAAGGAAGGTAGAAGCTGGGCCAGCCGCATCCCGAATGAAATTTATGCGCGGACTGAAATAACTCAGATCCGCAGCCAGCGCAACAATAAGTACCTGACTTTTCTGTATCCGTGTACTTTCCAGTGAACGGTGCCTCGGTGCCAGCCTCCCTCAGGATGTGGTACTGCTCCGGCGTCAGAGTCATTTCCCACTCCGCATCAGTTTTTTTCTTCGATTTCGGTTCCATAGAAGTTTCTATCTTACCGTTCCGATAGGAGCGATGGCACTCCTTACAACTCTGGCGGATAGAATTTAGAATGGAATCTGCCCTAGAAACATTTTTCTTTTGAAATGCGCTTTCTAGTTCTTCGCTCAATGCAATGACTTCTCCCAAAGAGTCCATGAAATCAAGGTCTTCGGAATAAGCTGGATTGGCCTTCGCCAACTTCTCCGCATCTTCAAATTGTTGCCGAAAAATAGAGAGCTCCTGTTGAGGCTGAATATCTGGATGCAAAGAACTTCCTTGCCAATTATGAGACTTCAACATCTTCACGTGGTCCCAAGTCCGATCGATCTCCGCCATCAAACGGGTAAATCCACCTACTTCGGCAACCTCAAATAGGGGGGGCAAAGCCACCGTGGACGGAAATGACTGATATCCCTCAACTTCTCTCCAAAGCCCTGGGTAATTTTTACTGGTCCCCGCTCTCCGCAAGACACTCAAAGCCTCTTCCGAAGAAACATCTTCATCCATTCGCCAGGCCAGGGCAGCGGCGGCAGGGCCTCGGTGCTTTCCATGATGGCAATGGATATAAAACGGCCCTGGGCGTTCCTGCAGGACCCTTTGCAGGGAGAGCAAAACGATCGGCTCAACCGTGTCATAGTGCATTGGAATATGCACATAACTCATGTCATAGGATTTAGCCAAGGACAGGTCTGGCCGAGCTCCATCCACATTGACCAGTGTTTTGATTCCCAAAGCCTGTAATTCTTGAAAATCTCCTGCAGTTTTTGGTTGTCCCCCCGTATAAATGCGCTCACTCACCTTCAATAAGAAGGGAACGGAAGAATGAGAATCCTCTGTGGGAAGTTCAGAGCAGGTCCAAGTAAAGCTCAAGACCAAGGCAAGGAGACTCAAGCGAGAAAAATGAGTAGGCATCACGGAAATACTACAAGAAACATGCCAGCAGGGCACCCCAATGGACGGTCACAATGTTCCCTAAATGACTCACAATCAGGACTTTTCCGCCTGCCGACGCTCCGCTTCTAAGCACCTTCGAATCCAAAATTCATCCAAACCCAACAGGAAGAAAAAGAGTGGGAGAATCAGCCAAAAAAGGATGGAATAAGGTTCGGGGAATCCATCCATCATCCTTGTGCGGATTAACAAGGCAATCAACACGAGCCAAAGGGGACCCCTCCACCAAACTAATAATCGAATACGCCATTTTGCGCAAAGGATTTCTAATGACCGGTTCCCTTTAAATTTTGCCCAGCCGGTCAAACCAGAAACCACGGGCATCAACTCACTCATCATGACGATCAAAGCAAGTGCTCCACCAAATAATAGATAGAAAGCAATGCCATAGGAAATCATGCCGATTCCATGGTGAATCAATAAATCCGGCCGTGGGGATATTGCCAGAGCTTGCTTCCCCCAAGCCATCCAAAGAAAATCGGAAAGAAAATGCCCCATCACTATCGTCATTAAAAAGAGAAGGGGGTCCTCTATTGAGTGCGCATATAAAAAAGCGGTCTTCCATTCACCTTTCGCATAGAGCAATGCAATAACACCCACTCCGGTCAACACCACCGCCGCAACTCCTCGAGAAATCTGAAACGCTCTTGGGTAAACCTTCACTGAACGATAAACCAAAATATGCACGGTCAGAAAAACCAAGCCAAAGAGACACACCAAAGGTAAAGCCACTATCGCCATTGATCTTCCATCGGATTATCTGGCTTATTTTCATCCAGATCTTTTGCCTCCTCTGACGCTTTCTTGAACAGGTCGTCCAGCTCTGATGACCTCCCTTTTTCCGCCTTCAATGCATCAAAAAAGGCATCCTTACGTTTCTCCTTGCGTGACTCTGCCAAACGCTTGGCCTCAATCAAATCCGTCGGCTTTTCTCCCTTTCCATGGGCAATAATGTCCCCCGTTTTTGCATCAATCCGGATGCGCTCCCCACAATCAGGGCAATGAATCTGGAGTTCTTTTCTAGCCATCCAAGAATCATGACAAATTTCTAGGAACCTAGGACAAGGAAACCCGTCTTATTCCTAATGGCAGCCTTGTCGTCAATTGGATTCGTCCTGGGGGTTTGATGACGGGGTCGCCGTTACTGACAGGAGCAGGGCGTCGCAGAGCAATAAGGACAGCCCTTCCCATATTTTTTATCGACGGCGGCTTCCATATCTACGCCTTTTAGAGAAGCCAGTGTGACTAACCAAGCGAGGACATCGGCGAACTCCTCCTCCAAATTCTCTTGGTCATCCCGACGGATTGCACGCGTGAGCTCGCCGATTTCCTCAGCAAACCAAAGATAGGTTCCCTCAAGGCCGCGTGCACCATCCTTTTTTCCATAAATGGACTCAATCTTTTCCTGAAATTCGCCCAATCCAATGGGTGGAGTTGAATCACTCATGGTCTTCCCCTCGTTGTACGTCTCGCAAAATTGCAAAGGCCAAATCTGTGGAAGGAGGTCCGCCCAAGAACTTCATCAGTTGTTTCTCCATTGTTTTCAAGTCATGCTCTATGGCAAACTTCGCCAGCTGAACTACGCCCTTTTCACCCAACTTGGTGCCTTTTACATTGGTGCATTCAAAAACGCCCGGGCTGAACAAGAACAATGCATCACCCGCATTCATAGGAATATTTACCGTTTCCAAAGAACGCTGATACACCGGTCCCTCATCAAATCCTAGAGCAATTCCATTCGGTTGAATCTTTCGAAACTGACCTTGCTCTTCATCCCAACGAATTGCTGGAGCTTTATGCCCAGATGAAACCAAGTCCACCGTTTTTCTCAACGGATCTAACTTAGCCACAATCGCGGAAGCGTAAAGTCCTTCGGCTAAATCACGATGCAAAGATTCATTGGTAGAAACGCAAGCTGGCCCGGGCGAAAAACCCTGAAGAACGGCGCTGCGGAGATACGCCCGCGTCATTGCCATTAACAAAGCGCCCGGCATACCCCGTGTTCCCGTAGAGCCAACAACCAAAGTACAAGCGCCGACATCGTCGGTCATGGCGTCCACAAAATCACCACTTCCAGCCCCACGTGCCTCTACAAGCAAGGTCTCCGCGCCGAAACCCTCCGGCGGTATGACGGTCATTGGCTGAAGGTTCCGCCGCAACTCCCTCATGGATTCCGCTTCTCTTTGACGCTTGTTGAGTTTCCGCTGCGTTTCCTGACCTTCCACCAAATCATGCACCATTCGGTCCATAGCCCTTGCCAAGAAAGTGACTTCTGACGCCGCCCCTTCCACATGGATTCGCCGGTCAAATCTTCCTCGACTAATGGCTAACACGTCATCAATCATGGAGCGTAAAGGCTCAGAAACACGTCGGGCCGTATATGCGCCAAAAATAACCGTGGCCAAAACCAGACCACCCAAAATCAATATCACCAACACCAACATGCGGTCCGCGGCGTCGGCGGTTTCTTCGAGTGGAGCAAATAGACTCACGACAGGAAGATCTTCACCTGGCAAGAGTTGATAAATCTTAAATAGCCCTGAACCTTCCCCTAACGGCTTGGCCCCCGTGGCAAAGCCAACCGAAGCGCCATTTTCAGCAGAATGTATTTGTCCATTTGCTTTTGGGAAAGGGCCGAAGCCCAAAGCATGACGCTGAGCCAAAACAGAACTGGTGGTCTTTGCCAATTCCATCCGGGCATCACTTGCCGCTTCTCGACTGATTTTCTCCGCACCCTGAAGAAACAAAAATCCCGCAACGATGGCACCTGCCAAAGTAAGCAGCCCAAGACTTAAGGTAAATCGTGCGGCAAGGCTTAAACCTTGCTGACGCCGCGGGGCCGACGTTTCTTCGGAGTCGTATTCGTACTCGGTCACACGAAAAATATTTGGGGGAGGAACTGATGAAGGAGAATCATGCCAAGAAGTGCCCATAGGCCGGCCATGATGTCGTCCATCACAATACCGAAGCCGCCGCCGAACTGCTCCATTTGCCGCGCGGGCCATGGCTTGACGATGTCGGTGAGGCGAAAGAGGAAGAAGGCTACCACAAGATGAGTCCAACCCGGCGCCACCGGCCATGCCACGGCAACTAAATACCCTGCGACTTCATCCAACACAAACGTTCCGGGGTCTTTCTTCGCCCAACGCTTTTCCGCCCAAGTACCCACCGGTATGGCCACCAAAGTCAAGAAAATGGCGAGGGCTACCATTGCCACCAAAAAATATGCTGGGACAAATAACAAAGCGAGCGCCGCCAGCAACACACCACCGAGTGTTCCAAAGGTTCCGGAGGCGACGGGTGCATAACCCAAACCAAACCAAGTCGCCAAGCATTCATAGAGAAAGGAGCGGTTCATCAAGTCACCTTCTCCAACATTGAGTACGCAGCAAGAAGGGTCCGTTCACTTCCATTTTCAAACTCTACCACAAGACGCTGATTCACTCCGGTCCCTAAGACTTTCTGAATGACGCCTTCTCCGAATACCCGATGCTCCACATCATCCCCCGGTCTAAGCTCCGCATCTTCGGCATCTTCCTCAAAGACCTGCTCTGTAAGTTGGGCAGAAAATGCGGCCGCCGGTAAAACCTCATCGGGAAGTTCATCCAAGAAACGCGAAGCCGATTGCGGACCCGGATCGCCGGTGCGAAACCTCATGCGCGAGTGACTTAAACAAAGTTCCTTGCGAGCGCGCGTCAAAGCTACATAAAAAAGCCGACGCTCCTCCTCCATGCTCTCGGGATCTTCAAAAGAACGCGCATGGGGGAAAAGTCCTTCTTCCAAACCGACCACCGCGACCTTGTCAAACTCAAGGCCCTTTGCAGCGTGAACGGTCATGAGTGAAATCCTTTCCGCCCCTTCCTCCCATCGGTCAACATCCGTCAACAAAGAAATCTCCTCAAGGAAACCACGTAAACCACCGTCCTCCCGCGCATCATATTCTTGGGCAAAGGCAAGAAGCTCATCAATGTTCTCTCCACGATCCACATCTTCTGTACTGGAAAGGCTCTCGGCAAAACGTCGGTAACCCACACGGTCTATGGTTCTCCGAAGAACGCCCTCTGCAGAGGACAAGTCTTCCGTCACCTTGGCCATCACGCTGAGGAATGCCAAGGTTCCTTTTTTAGATGGGCCGCGCAAGCCCTGACGCACGTCATCACGCCGAAGAACCTGAAAAACACTTTCATCAAATTGCGCCGCCGAAGCACGAATCCTCTCCACGCTAGTTGCGCCGATGCCCCGCGGTGGCGTATTCAAAACCCGTAACGCAGCCATATCATCCTTCGGGTTTACGGCCAACCGCGCGTAGGCCAACAAGTCCTTGACCTCTTGACGCTCAAAGAAAGACAGTCCGCCAATCACTTGATAAGGGATTTGCATCCGCGTGAGCGCAGCCTCTAAAGAGCGGGAACATGCATTGGTTCTATAAAAAATTGCAATCTCTCGTGCCGACGTCCCCCCATCCACCCAACGGTTGATGACCTGCGCAACGCGAATGGCTTCTTGCTCTTCATCCGCACCATCCATGATGCTGACAGGCTCCCCGTCTTCTTGATCGGTCACCAAATCTTTTTCTTTTCTCTGTCGATTGTTTTTAATCACAGCCTGAGCCGCCTTCAAAACATTGCCGACCGAACGGTAGTTTTGCTCTAGACGAACGACTTCCGTTCCAGAATAGTCTTTTTCAAAACGAAGAATATTTTCGATGTCCGCGCCTCGCCAACGATAAATAGACTGGTCCGGATCCCCACATACCGTGAGATTTCCTGTGGCCGCGGCAAGATACTTCACAAACAAATACTGCAGTTCGTTCGTGTCCTGATATTCGTCAACCAAGATGTGATCAAATTTCGTTGCCCAACGGCGAACACCTTGGGCATCCTTCTCTACCAGCTCCAACCCTTTTAACAATAAATCATCAAAATCAAGCGAATCTGTTTTCCGCAAAACCTTTTCATATTTCTCGTAAACCAACGCGCAACGCTCTGCCTCCACACCATGGAGAGACGCTTCTTCCGCCGCTTGCCCAGGATCCATGCGCCGCTGTTTCCAATTTGAAATCAACTGTTCAAATTTCCTTGGCTTATAAATCATGGGATCCCACCCTTGGTCTTTAATAATCCGACGCAATGTTTTTCTTCGATCATCCACATCTTGAATAGAAAAGTCACGGGTACGCCCGACCACCTCGGCATCCTGACGAAGCATACGTGCGCAAGTAGCGTGAAAAGTGCTGACCCAAATCCCTGTAGACGGAACTACCTGAGCAATACGATTACGCATTTCCTTGGCGGCCTTATTCGTAAAGGTAATTGCCAAAATCCGCCCAGGAGCGACCCCGCATGAAGAAACCAAATGAGCCACTCGCCGAGTAATGGTCCGCGTTTTTCCGGTGCCCGCACCTGCCAAAATTAGAAGTGCCCCCCCAGGATGGGTGGCGGCTTTTCTCTGAGCAGGGTTCAGTCCGTCAAGGAGGGGTTGGGGCATACCGCCTTTATTGTGCCTCTCCCGGCCTTCCATTTCGCCTCTTTCAGTGCCTCGAGGCTCTTCATTCTTTTTAAAAACTTTTGGATTGCCCTCCCCTCCTTGCTGGGTTCCTCCGCCAGCGGGTCCAAGAGTTGCCGAAGAACGAATAGTCGCTTTTCTGCTTGGCGAATATCCCCCGTCAAGGCCCACGCCTGCACCTCCCAATCCAAGGCGCGGCCCTTTTCCAAAGCACTCTCTGCCGACATCCCCCATGCGGAAAACCACACGGCCGCCCGTTTCCCCCTCTTCACTGAAAACCAAGATCGGCCTAACCACTCTCTGGCATCATTTTCCTGCCGAAGGAAAACATTGGGCCAATCAAAAACCTCTTTATAACGCACCATTGCCTTCCCCCACTGGTTCTGCCTGCGCAATAGATGCCCCAGTTCAAGAAGTGCACGAGGCCCAAAGGATGTTCCCTTGGCGCAATCTAGGCATTCCTCAAAGGCTCCCCGCGCCCTTCCGGCATCCCCGAGGGTTCGGTAAATCTCAGCACAACGAAAAGCCGATTCCGCCTGAACCGGCCCAATACCAGGCCAAAAATTCAGCACCTGACGAAAGGCGACTGCCGACTTTTTGAGCGCAACAATCCGCGCCTCCCCCCGTGTTCCACGAACCGCGCTCTTGCACTGTTTTGCCAAAGCGAATTGACTTTCCAGAGAAGGTTCTTGGAACACCGCCATATAACAGAAAAGGATTGCACTGGCTAACATGAACCACGCCCCTCAAGAAGATTTTGCTCCAAGATCCTTCGCAAGCAACGTCGTGCCCGCGACGACTGCGCCTTCATAGCATCCACCTTGATTCCTTCTATTTTTGCATACTCTGCGCAGCCAACCTGTTTGTGATAACGATAATAGATATTCCTCTGATAATGATCCGGCAACTGTTTCATGGCACGAGGAAGACCCTCAAGCACAATAGATTGATCCATCTCCTTCGATCCAATTTGTATTTGGGAAGTCTCTTCCGGAACAGAATGAGGATCCGGAACCTGCTGCATCAACTCAAGGCCAACCTGATACGGGAGGCGTCGGCGGACGTGATCTACGGAAAGATTGCGTGCCGTCCGAAAAAGCCAACCGCGTGGATGCTCAATTTCCTGTCCCTGGGCTATGCACTCTAAATAACGTGCGATGGCCTCTTGAGCAACGTCTTCCGCAATGGACTGCCGACCAAAATGCTTGTAGACGAAACGAAGGAGTTCTTGCCTCCAGTGTTCTAGTTTATTTTCCATCCTATCTTTAACCCGATGAAGGTCTTAGACAGGGAACGGTTTTTTAAAACTTTCGTGACCCGTGTGGAGAAAGAATCGCTTTGTGGAAAACTAGACTCCTCGAACCTAGCGAAGATTTAGATCTTGCTTTAAACGCTTCGTCCAGCCAGAGTTGGCGTAGTTTCGTACCAAACGAGAAGCCAATTGCCGAGACTGCGTACGCGCCAAAGTCTCGTTCATGCGGTGCAAAGCCATGGATGCATAGTAATGGCTTCGGGGAACCAAAGAAACGGCGTCTTTGTGCATGACAATCACACGCAAGTGATTCAAGGTGGCCTTTCTGTATTGTTCTTTGGCTGCCTCAAGATCTTCATTGTTCAATCCACGGCGAAACCAACAATCTCCAAGTCCGGAATAAGCAGAAGCCAAAACCAAGCTATCTGCAGCGCCACTCTCCGCAATGCGCTGAAAGAAACGTTCCGCTTTATCCAACTGCTCGGCCTCAACCATGGCATGGCCGATTTCAACATTGGCACGACTCGCAACCGTCGGGTACTTGTCTGCATTCTTCTCTGCTAAACCAGCAAGCTTAATTTCCCTATCCTTCCCTTGAACACTGGTGTCCATCAACAAAAGAGCGAGCTCTGCTTCTCTGGCCCAACGCTCTGGCAAGCCCAAGTCCAAAACAGCTGAGTTCAAGACCCCATAAGCTTCTTTTGCAGACGTAATGTTTTCATTCAGACGCGCGGCCTCCGCTTTCAGCATAATGGCGGGAGCGTAAAAAAATGTTTCTGGGACTTGCTGGAGAAGCTGGTCCACTTTCTTTGAAACACTTGCGAAATCCGCCAAGGCAAACATACAACGCGCTTGATTAAACAAGGCATGCTGAATCACCCAAGCGTACCGGGACTTTCCAACCACGCGCTTTTCTGAAAGCGCATCTTCAAAAAGCCCCACGGCAGGAGCAAAGTCTCCTTTATCCATGGCCTGAAGGCCTGCCACATAATCATTCAATAATGCAGAAGAAAGATTATGGCGAACCTCCAACACTTTGTCTGCAGACTTCCGACCTTCACTCCCTGTGTCCAAGGAGAATTTCACCTCTTTGTAAGTCTCTTCAGTGACTTTCTTTACACTCAAAATTTTTCCGCTCACCAAAACTAACTGGTCTTGGGGAAGGACAGGAACAGACAGAAGAAGAACCGCAGAAAGGGTGGTCAGCATGGGGAAATGAGGTAACGAGGGGGAGGTCCTGCTGGAGGAGTGGAACAGATTAACGCGATGCTTCGAATACCGTCAAACCGAGCTTCGGTGACGCTTTTCTCTAGGAGAAGCGTGGATTTCTACCTGGCCTAGCCTGCGCAAGCGGATGAGTTCGGCGCAGAGAGATACGGCAATCTCACCGCTGGAACGAGCACCAATATCCAGCCCGATGGGAGTCTGGACTTGCTTCAACCACGCTGGAGAAACGCCTTCGTCTTCCAAAATCCGCTCAAGTGTGGCTCGCTTCCCGCGAGAGCCCAACATCCCGACGTATTTTGCCTGAATTCCTTGGTCATGAATGGCTCGAAGTACGGTGAGGTCATCTTTATGACCCGGCGTGACCACCACCAAATAATGGTGCTCTGCCGGGGCAATCTGAGCCACCGCATCCACCCAAGATCCATGAAATACTTGATCCGCCGAAGGGTGAGCGCTGGCGGAGGCATATTTCGCTCTTTCATCGCAAACCAAAACGCGAAAACCGCTTTCCTTGGCGACTCGGGCTGATGCTTTTGCTACATGACCCCCGCCGAAGAGGACAAGGGTAGGAGGAACGAGAGGCTCTACAAGGACAGTGACTTGTCCCCCGCAGATGAGGCCCGACTCCGGTAAGTCTTTTTGATTCAATCGGAAGGACTGGGTTTGCGCACGATCCGTGACCAAAACCTCTCTAGCCATGGCGATGACATCAGCTTCTACACAGCCTCCGCCGACGGACCCTCGGGTGGTGCCGTCTCCGCGCACCAACATCTTCATGGTCTCTTTGCCCGGCGTACTGCCACTGGCCAAAATCACTGTACACAACGCCGCGGGCAAGCCTTGCGCGCGCAGGCAAACGATTTCTTCGTAAAGGTCCAGGGGAGCCGACATGACCCCCAAGGGTACCCCTTTCCGCTAGAGCTCTGGGGGAGCGTCCCTTGCCAGATAGGCCTGCGCGGACCGGATATCCCGGAGGGCAAAGGGGACCTCCGCATAAAGTTGCTCCAACTGATTCAGGCTTTCTAGGAAAAGGGCTTCTTCCTGGACGGCATCTCTTTGGCGAAGATTGTGAGCTGCCATAAAAAGAAAGGCCGTGTGTTCGGGATCTTGGAAAGCAAGCTCTTCTACTAGGAAAACGCCGGTGGTCCCTTCCAAGCCCTCCATGAGCAACTTGTGAATCAGGATCGGTCGGCGCACGGCTTGGTCTTTTGGATCCAAAGCCCTCTCCAGAAGCAAGTCCAGCAGCTCAAAATCCTGTCGGCCCTCTTCGTCAAAAGTGCGCAATGCCTCCAGGGTGTTTTGTGTGGATTGTGCCCGTGCCCTTCGGCTCCAACCCCGAGCAATTTGGTAGGCCAATGAGGGTGCTTGGTTCTTTTTTAGTAAGGAGCCACACCATGCCGTCAACATGGCTTGCCCAAAATAATCCTCCTTCTCCAAAAGTTCGTCCACACTCTCCGCCGCAAGCTCTCCGCCAAATACACCCATGCCAAGTAAAGCACCGGCATGCGCACACAAATCCCACGGAGTTACTTGAAACAACGGTGCCTTTAGAGCTTGACGCACAAACTCCTGTTCTTCATAGCTTCCACTCAAACACAAGGCGGCCAGAGAACGAAGGGTCCAGTCTTCCTCTGTCTCCAAAGAGAAGGAAGACAAAATCCTACTGGCCAATTCCAAATCTACTTCGGCGGAGCACGCACTTGCCCCACCTCCCAAAAATTGATACCGAACAGGAAAACGGTAAAGCTCATCCAAATCCACTTCTCCTACTTCTCCTAAATAGGCGCGCAAAGCACCAATTTCAATCCAAGTTTTCTCCTTGGATTGAAGAAGGAGCTCATCCACCCAAGACCGCCAACCGGGGAACCCCTCCCAACCAGTCAAGGTCACTAAAGTGGACAAACTCCAGCCCGTTGCTGCCAAAACCTCTCCCCTTGGGTCTGGCAAGCATGACGGCATTTTTGAAGAATGCCTAAAAGACTCCATGACAGAAATAACATTCTCCGACTCACGAGGATGAAAGGCGCGCGAACCTTTTTGATGCACCACGGCATCCACTTGAGTAAGGAATTCTTGCCAAATTAAATCCGCCGAAGCTTGGGTGGTGTTGGCAGATACGATTTCTTCTTCTGTAACTAAATCTGGAATCAATTCCCTTTTCTTAATATCCGGCGTGAGCCCCTCTTCAATGACAGCAATGGGAGAAACTGAAGCCGTCTTAGGAGTCTTCCAGGAAAGGGTGTCTTCTTGACGCACATCCCCCATCAACATGAGAAATGCCAGGGTCGAAGCACCCACCGACAGCAGGAAAAAGCCCATCCACGCTTTCCCCCAAGCTCTCATGAGTTGCGACGCTCCATGCCAGAACATGCGGCAAAATCAGCTTGGCAGGCGCGCAATGCCGCTCCATAAACGGCATCGGCTTTTTGAATGCAGCGACTCAAACCTTCTTCATCACAAAACGTAAGAAAGAAGACTTTGTCACACCACGTTTTGATGCAAGCCTGATCATTGGACAAGGCCTGCTCAAAGGCGGACTGCAAACAGCGTGCAAGTTGCGCGTCACATTCTGCTTGGCTGGCACGTCCAGGGACGCCAAAAGAATTTGCGCCCACAGAAAAAGAAGGAGCTAAAAAAAAGAAAATAAGAGCAACGTATTTCATGATGAATCAAACCAGAATTGGCTTTCATCAAGAAGACGGAAAAGGCCGCGCGAGTTATGCGTTTATTGCAATCACTTGGACGCCTTCGGCGAACAACAATGCCGACGTCACCCCAGGGCCATCCACCAATGCACCTTCCACATTGGTTTGCAAACTCCCGCAAGATGGGGACCGTTCTTGAAAGAATGCGTAGCGCGCGCCTTCGGCCTTGGCCATCTCCAAAACAGCACGTGCCCCATTTTGAAACTCTTCTGTAACGTCGGCCGGCGGTTCTTTTGTTCTCACACGCGCCGACGCCCCCCACACTGCCGATGCCCCTCCTTTCTCAAGAGAAGCTGCGGGGCGGGGTGTCGGCAGGCCACCCAATACTTCGGGGCACACGGAAATGATGCGCAACCCCGCTTGATGCAAAGCGTCTACCAAGGCGGGGGTTTTCTTATGCCCACCGTCATAGCGCGTTTCCTCCCCCAGCAAGCAGGCGCTCACCAACACCGCCTCGCCGGGCTGCAGATCATTTGGGACTTCCACTTTCACTCCGGCAGTCTATCCTTTACCCATGGCCAACCAAGAACTACTCTTAGCCCTCGGCGGAGGGGGCGCGCGTGGCATTGCCCACATTGGCGTGATTCGTGTTCTTGAGGAACATGGCTTTACCATCCGAGGCATTGCGGGAACCAGCATGGGGGCGGTCATCGGCGGTCTTTACGCTGCAAACGCTCTTCCTCAATATGAGGAGTTTCTGCAAAACTTAGGCACGAAGGGTGTGCTCAAATTATTGGATCCAAAAATTCCAACCGATGGACTCCTTGACGGGAAAAAGATGGTGAAGTTGTTGCGCAGTATGGTGAACGATGTGCAGATTGAACATATGCCCCTCCCCTTTGTTGCCGTAACGGCTGATTTGCATTCTGGAAAAGCCGTGCAACTGAAAAGCGGAGATCTTGTGGAAAGCATGCGGGCAAGTTTTGCTATTCCCGGCGTGTTCCCCCCTGTTTCATTCCAAGATAAGTGGCTCGTGGATGGCGCCGTGGCTACGCCTGTTCCTGTTGCGGTAGCTCGCAATCTTCAGCCCGACCTTCCCGTTTTGGCGGTGAATGTCAATGCCGCAGAATTCCCTCCTTTGCAAGCAAGCCTTGCGGCCATTGCTCCTCGGGGCGATGAAAATAAAAAGAAGCCGAGCATTTTGACTACCCTCAATGAAAGTATTGCCCATATGCAAAACCAGTTGGCAAAGTTTCAACTAGAACTTGATCCGCCCGACGCCCTTGTTCAGCCTGCGCTCAAAGGCATCGGACTTTTTGACTTCATTCGCTCCGGACACATCATCGCCGAAGGCCGCCGGGCTACGGAAGAAGCGATTGATCAGGGTTTGATTCAACAGATTGACCAGGCCGTAAAGGATTCAGGGCGTAGTCGGTCCGGCTGGCTGCAAAGGGGGAAGTGATTGACACCCCCCATATTCAATACAATGCCTGTCTATAAAAACAACACTATCCACAATCTTCGTCCTGGATTCCTCAGATTTACAAATTGAACGGCATCCCCAATAAGGGACGAAAACTTCAGGAACCTGATTGACCAGACCACACAGTCTCAGGACTCTTATCGGCCAGGTTAGCTGCGCGAGCGAACGTAAAGAGCCAATCACTCAAACGATTTAAATAAGTCAAAGTGCCGTCGAGCAGGGAAGACTCGGAAGCCAACGCCGATGCCACCCGCTCTGCTCGTCGGCAAACGGTGCGCGCAATATGCAACCTTGCGCCCAACTCCGCACCACCGGGCAAGAGAAAGTTATTGAGAGGTGGAAGTTGTTCCGTCCACGCGTCAATCTCATTTTCTAATTCTAAGATAACCCCATTATCCCAAAGCGGTAGCGCCTTCAAATCAGCCTCTGGGGAAGCCGCCAAGTAAGAACCCAAGGTAAAAAGCCGTGCCGACTCTCTACGCAATAACGCGGTGTTGGCTTGAGTGGCGACAACAGCACACCAGCCCAACACCGCATTGAGTTCATCCACTTCCCCATAAGCCGTGACTCGCAGCGCGTGCTTAGAAACACGTTTGCCACCAAAGAGGCTTGTTTCGCCTCCGTCGCCGCCACGGGTGTAGATATTCACCCTTAAAGGCTATCCGCATTCGCCGCCAAATAGGAAGCCACGCCTTCTGCGGTGGGCTGCATATCAGGCTTGGACGGATCCCAACCAACGGGGCAAACGCCGGCACCACTGGCAACGTGGCCGATAGCATCTAACATCCGGAGGGTTTCATCCAAATTCCGGCCAAGGCCGAGGTTGTTGGCGGTTTGGCTTTGAACAACGCCTTCGGGGTCAATCAAAAACGTACCCCGTAATGCAAACGTGGTCTCTTCATGAAGCAAGTCATAGGCCTTTGTCATGGAGCGATCTTCGTCACACAATAGTGGGTAGCCCAACGCGCCGATGCCCCCTTCGGCAACTGCGGTATTGCGCCAGTTGATATGAGACTCTGCATCATCAATGGAAACACCCAAAACTTGGGCGCCTCGCTTTTCAAACTCACCAAGACGGTGGTCGAAAGCGATCAGCTCTGACGGTCAGACAAAAGTGAAATCTTTGGGGTAGAAGAAAAGAACCACATGCTGACCTTTGTAGTCAGACAAGGAAACTTCCTTCGTGGAGCCATCGGCCATTACTGCCGTGGCAGTAAAGTTCGGAGCGGGCTTGTTCACGAGTACAGACATGTTGTTTTCCGGGTAAAAGAGGACAGGGTTAAGGAATTGATTTAGGACATCGTACGCTTCTCTCAACCTATTTACTCTTCACTTTTCCCTTGCCTGCCCTGCTCAGCACTGAAACTGCAGCCAAAAGGGCTTGGGCTGCCTGAACACCATGTTTTTTTGCTGTCTCAAGAACCTCAGCATGACTGGGCTGACTTCCACCGAGACCTGCCGCATAATTGGTCATCATGGAAAGCGCCATCACTTTCATTCCCGCAGTCCGCGCGGCAATGGCTTCCGGAATCGTGCTCATTCCGACGGCGTCGGCGCCCTGCCCCTGCCAATAACGCACCTCCGCGGGGGTTTCATAGCTTGGACCCCGTAAGCCAACGTAAACACCTGGGCGGAGTGTGGCCTGAGTTTGGCAAAGTTCAGTTCGCCAAGTGGGGTCATAAAGGTCCACAAGGTTTTGAAACACCACCGTGCCGTCGGCTGTTTGATCTGTGCAAAGTGGGTTGGGAAGAGAGCCATTGATGTGGTCGGCGAAAGGCATGAGAGAACCCGGCGCCCGATCTTCCCGCAAAGAGCCGGCCGCGTTGAGGAGCAAAACCGCCGACGTCCCCCATGCGGCAAGGCTCCGGACGCCTCGGACCAGTTCTTTGGCCTCGTAACCCTCATAGGCATGCACGCGACCGCCGCACAAGAGAACGCGCTTCCCCTCTAAGGTTCCCATGCGAAGTTCGGGACTGTGCCCTTGCACGCGCGGTAACGGCCAACCCGAAAACTCCGTGAGTGGGACGCGTTGAATATTTTCTAAGAGGCCGTCGGCTTGCTCTGCCCAGCCGGAACCTAAGACCACGCCGATATCCGGCGCGTTACCAAAGTGCTTTTTAAGGGCCTCCTGGATGGATTGGATGTGGGAGGATTCAGAACTCATGAAAACGCCAAAATGTCGTTCAAGATTTTACTCGGACGCATGGCGGCCGACGCGAGGTCCGGGTTCGGGTGGTAATAGCCGCCCAAGTCCATGGGCCGACCTTGTGCATCCTGAAGTTCTTTGAGGATTTGCTCTTCTTGTTCCACCAAAGCCTTGGCGACGGGGATGAACTTTTCCTGAAGCGTCTTGCTTCGGTTTTGTGCGGACAAAGCCTCTGCCCAATAACGCGTGAGAAAGTATGTAGAGCCTCGGTTGTCTAGCTCATGGACTTTTCTTGAAGGACCTTGGCCGTTTTTCAAATACTGCCCTACCGCTTCGTCCAGCGTTTCCGCCAACACGGCAATCTCTTGGTTTTTTGCACTGGAGGCCGCTTGCTCAAGAGCGGGAACCAGCGCGCAATACTCTCCCAAAGAATCCCACCGCAAATGCCCTTCCTTGACGAACTGTTGGACATGCTTCGGCGCGGAGCCACCGGCACCCGTTTCAAAGAGGCCACCCCCTTTCAAAAGTGGAACAATGGAAAGCATGCGCGCGCTGGTCCCCAATTCTAAAATCGGGAATAAGTCAGTGAGGTAATCTCGCAGGACATTGCCTGTCACAGCAATGGCATTCTCTCCACGGCGCACCCTCTCCAGTGAAAAATGCATGGCTTCCACACAAGGAAGAATGCGAATGTCAAGACCCTTGGTTTCATGTTCCAAGAGATAGGCGTTTACTTTTTGAATGAGCTGCGCGTCATGACCTCGGTTTTCGTCCAACCAAAAAACAGTTGGGTCTCCGGTGGCTTTTGCACGCGCCACCCCCAACTTCACCCAGTCACGGATGGATTCGTCCTTGGTCTGACACACGCGGAAAAGATCTCCGGCTTGTACCTTCTGCTCTAGTAAAACTTCCCCATGGTCCCCCAAAACGCGCACCGTTCCTGGCGTGGATGCCACAAAGGTCTTGTCATGAGAACCGTATTCCTCTGCCTTTTTCGCCATCAATCCGACGTTCGAGACATTCCCCATCGTGGATGGGTCAAACTGACCGTGCTTCTGGCAATCCTCAATCACGGCTTGATACATCGTGGCGTAGCAACGATCCGGAATCATGGCTGCGGTGTCTTGCAAGGCATCATCCTTATTCCACATCCGACCCCCATCCCGAACCACCACCGGCATGGATGCATCAATGATGACATCATTGGGGACATGCAAGTTCGTGATTCCATTGCGTGAATCCACCATGGCAAGGGCCGGGCCTGACTCATAGCAAGCTTGAATATCTGCCTCCACCTCGGCTTTCTTTTCCGCGGGAAGGCGGTCCATTTTGTTGAGGACATCGGCTAAACCAAAATTCACGTTAGCGCCGATTTCAGCAAGTGCGTCGGCGTGTTTCTCTAAAGCGTCGACGAAAAATATGGAAACACAATGGCCGAAGAGAATGGGGTCCGACACCTTCATCATGGTGGCTTTGAGGTGCAAAGAAAGCAAAACCCCGTCGGCCTTGGCTTGTTTTATTTGCTCTGCGTAAAAAGCCCGGAGAGAGGACACGCTCATGGTAGATGCGTCCACGACCTCACCGTCAAGAAGTGGAAGCGTTTCCTTCCACACCTCTTTCTCCCCGCCCTCGCCGACAAATTCAATGCGTGCGGTGGTGGCCTTGGTAAGCGTGGCTGATTTTTCACTGCCATAAAAATCTCCGTCCGCCATGTGAGCCACCCGCGTTTGAGAACCGGACTCCGGCCAATCCTTCATCATGCGGTGGGGCTGTTCCTGGGCAAACCGCTTGACGGCGGCAGCGGGGCGGCGGTCCGAGTTTCCTTCCCGCAAAACGGGGTTTACTGCCGACCCCAACACCGTGGCATAACGCTCCTGGATTCCTCGCTCTTGATCATTGCTGGGCTCCTCAGGATAAACAGGCACGTCAAATCCTTGACTACGCAACTCCTCAATGGCGGCCTGTAATTGAGGAACGGACGCGCTGATATTGGGTAGTTTAATGATGTTGGCCGAAGGCGTTTTGACCATTTCACCCAGGCGACTCAGTTCATCGGGAATCCGCTGAGCCTCAGAAAGACCTTCTGGAAAGTTCGCCAAAATCCGCCCTGCCAGAGAAATATCAACCGTTTCTATTGCAAGGCCAACCCCGCCCGAAAAGGCGTGCAGGACAGGGAGAAGGGAGTAAGTGGCAAGAGCTGGAGCCTCGTCGACCAAGGTCCAAGTGATTTTTGATGAAGACATGGGGTAATTTTTCAGGAAATGGTAGCGGGGCAGGAATTATAGGGCTCCGAACTCCTGGTCCGCGAGGGATAGGTGACTAGAAATTAGAATAAAAGCTCTTTCCCTTCTCTTCAGTGAAACCAAATCAGCCGTCCTCCCACTCCAGAAAAAGGTCAAAGTACTTATCCTAAGTGCATGGAAGAACCCGTTTTTGTTCCTCACCATCCGTGGCGACCCGATGTGCCACCGGAAGTTTCCGCCAAAAAGTTTTACGACACCTTGTCGCAACGCCGCTCCATCCGACATTTTTCAGACGCACCCGTCAGTCTGGAAACGATGGAATGGGTGATCCGCAGTGCAGCGAGTGCTCCCAGTGGAGCCAACAAACAGCCTTGGCGATTTGTTTGCGTGCAAAGCCCCGCCTTAAAGAAAAAAATCCGGCTTGCGGCCGAAGAAGAAGAGCGTCGGTTTTATGAAGAACGCGCAACCGACGCCTGGAAAGAAGATCTTGCCCCCCTGGGCACTGATAAAGTCAAAGAATATTTAGACACTGCGCCTTGGCTTGTGGTGGTGTTTAAACTCACAAAAGACGATGACGGAGGTGGCGTGTATTACGCGGAAGAATCCGTCGGCATTGCTACGGGCATGTTGCTTGCTGCAGCCCAAATGACTGGACTGGCCACGCTAACGCACACGCCCTCGCCCATGAAGTTTTTGGGAGAAGTGCTAGAGCGCCCAGAGAATGAACGTGCCTGGATGCTCATTCCGATGGGATGGCCGGCGAAAGACTGTGAGGTTCCGGCACATGGCGTAGAAAAAAAGCCTTTAGAGCAGGTCATGGTCGTTCATTAATCAACACTACCCCTTACGCTTCGGGCGAAGCTCTCGCACTTTCTTTGCTTCTTCGCGACTTCGATATTCTGGATCCAAGGGGTAGCACCCACTTCGCATGCCATTGCGTGGACCCGTCGTACAATCGGAAAAAGTCCGGCAGATTTTTTTGCGCACGAAAGGTCTTCCCGCCAAATGGTCTTGCGGCATTTCCGGGTAAGACAACACCATGCGCCCAATCCCCACAAAGTCCACGAAGCCTTCCCCTACTTCATATTCTGCCACGTGCGCCAAATAATCTTGCAAGTAGGTGTAGCCCGTTCCCAAAAAAATCAACTTTGGGTGTTTCTTTTTTAATGCGCGCGTGACCTGAAGATGGTGCCACACAGCATGAAGAGGATCCTCCGTGGGTGGGATGCCATCGCTGGGTGGAAACGCTGCAGGGCGCTGCAAGTGTGAGCAGTAATAAGGGGAACCTTGCGTAAGATTCACCCACGAAATCTCAAGGGATTCCAGCAAAGATAAAAACTCGGAAGCCTCGGCAAAGCCGCCATCCAAGGTATCCGTAGCTGAAAGACGCACGCCCAAATCCAACGCAGGGCACGCTTGACGCACAGCATGCACAATTTCACGAAACAAACGCGTACGATTTTCAAAGGGACCCCCGTAAGGACCGGGTCGGTCGTGCGCAGCCAAGGATTCATGCAATAAATAGCCGTGGCAACATTTGATGTCCACAAAATCAAAGCCCGCTTGCTCTGCCAAACATGCGGCGTCGGCGTAGGCTTGAGGCAAGTCGGCAAGTTCCGCATCCGTCAATAACGCGGAGTCATCCTGAATGCCCACCTTGTCATCCAAAAAATCATGACGCATCATGGTGCGGGGAGACAACTGTGTAGCCGAAGGACGCGCCCACCGACCCGAATGCGTTAATTGCAAGCCAACGTAACTTTGCTTGGGCTGCAAACCGGCTTCACCTTGGCCAGCGCGCAACGCCGCCATCAATTCTTGAAGGCCTTGCAAAACTTCCGCGTGACTTCCTTGATGCAATTGATGAGGATTTGCCCGACCTTCCGGAGTCACGGCAAAAGCCTCGCCACCCCAAATCAACGCCGCGCCACTTCGGCCAAAGTTTCCCCACCGACGAAGCGTGTCCTCCGTCGGAAGGCCGTCGACAGTTCCATCCCATCCCTCCATGGGGTGTATGGCCCATCGATTTGCAAACGTGCGCTCTTTCCATGAAAAGGCCTGTGCCATGGGGCCGTCGGAAGATTGAAGTTTCGTGACGCAAGCAAACTCTGGATGAATCTCTTGCAATCGGGCCAGAAACTGAGGTGCGTCAGAAAATGTTGCGGGAAGTGCAAAAGAAGTCATGGCTTCAAACTGCACCCAAAGCCGGGTGCTTGTAATGAGGAGAGAGAAAGTTTTCCGTTCTTGATGGACAACTCCGCGCCGCCCTTGCCGGAAACGTACAAATCCGGATGGTGCAAAAGCGCCTGCTCTCTTTCGGCCGAAGAAAGATGATGAAGCCCTTTGAAGTAGTGGTGCCCGTTTCGCTCCACATGCTCAATTCCCAAAGATGCCATCAGGCAAAGGTCTTGCTGTAATGCGCGCACGGGGAGATTGGTGAGGTCTTCGCCGGATTGAAAAAGATTGCCAGGAGATATTTCACACAAGCCGCGGTTCAATAGCGCGCGGAAAACACCCTTGCATGCTTTGATGGAGACGCCTTCATAGCCAAGGGTCACGGCCTTCGGAAAAGCCTGTACCCCAAAATCCGCCTCGTCAATGATGACCGGGCCGAAGACGCGCACCCGACTCAGACCCGCATGGAGTTCCGGACGAAAGGTGTCCTTGCGGGAAAGGGGTTGCTCAATAAACGCCAGCCCTTGCAAAAGCTCCGCCCCTTGCGGATGCGTCACAACTTCCTCTAATGTGTCCGCCAAATCATCCATCGAGGCAAATTGCTCATTCCCATCTAAGGTGAAGCGAGGGTTCTTGACCCCACAAGCATGCAAGACTTCGGCAATGGCTAGGAGGCGCTTGACATCCGTCTCTTTTTTGCCATTGATTTTTATTTTAAACCAAGACAAACCATAACGCGCAATGTCCTCTGCAAGGCAGGTGGGGAAACCGTCCTGCGGGGCTTCGGCATCAGCCCAATCCTCTGGAGTGAGCGCATCCAAAAGCCCAATGGTATGACGCAGGTTCATGGAAGTGGCGGGCTTGGCGGGCAAAGACTCGGACAAATTCCAACCTTGAAGAGCGCCATGCACCCGACCGGGTTGAAATCCGAAGAGATCCCCCAGTAAGGCTTCATGAAAAGAACAATCCTCTCGTCGACAAACAGCATCCATGAGGGCACGCTCCATCAAAGCCACCCCAAATCCGCGCAATAACAAGTCCGACGCCAAGGAAGACTGCCCCCCCACGCGGCTTTCATAGCAGGAGAACCAATGGTCAAAAACGGTCGCCGACCCTTGTTGCGTAGAAAAGGCCATGGCTTTCTCTGCACTATCCGCCAAGTTTCGAGAATCTCTCTCTGGCGTTTTTTCTAAATCTTTTTCGAACCACTTGGGCACCAACAAATCTGAAGAAGCACCGAATTCCCGCCGGCCGTCCATGGTTTCTATTTCAATCCGCAAAGTCGCAAAAGGTGCCGAAGTCAAAGTGTGGACTCCAAAACGAAACGGAAGGCGTGTACGGCAATCCGTTAATTGGAGTTGCGCATCCACGATGCGAAACTTTAGTGCTGGAGATGCCGCAGCGTTCATAGAGAGATTCTACGATGTCCAAGTGCAATCCCTCGCCATCACATCAGGACTCTGCCTCACCGCACTCGCCACTTGGCTTTTGTGGTCTTGCGGGGATGCGCCCCCGCACCATGCCTCTCCCGCTCGGTATGTCGGCTCGCACACGTGCATGAATTGCCATATGTCCACTTGGAACGAATGGACCGATAGTCATCATGACTTGGCAGAAGTGCCCCTTGCAAAGGGCGAGGTCGTTGTGGATGGTCTCCCCGCCCTTCGAAGCATTGGCGTGGAACCCTTGGTGCAGTACCTCGTCATGCACAACGGAAATCTTCAAGCACATCAAACGGCGCAGGACTCGCAAACCGGTGCGTGGTTTGACGTGTTTGCTGACGGACGTGAGGAAGGAGAGTGGGGTCATTGGACGGGCCGAGGCATGAATTGGGACACCATGTGCGCGGTTTGCCACAACACGGGAGTCCGTCGGAGTTGGGATGAAAAAACAGACACTTTTCATACCGAAGTCGCAGAATTTGGCGTGGGGTGTGAAGCGTGCCATGGACCGGCCAGTGAACACGTGAAGAATCCTACGCAAGCACTTCCAGGGGGCAAAGATGGTGTGGAGAGTTGTGCCCCCTGCCATGCGCGGCGCAGTGAGTTTCGCAATCACACCCCCGGAGATCCTTTTTTGCAGAGTTTTCGCCCGGCGCTCCCCAGTCAAAGCGAAGCGTGGTACGCCGATGGGCAAATCAAAGAAGAGAATTTTGAATACGGCTCCTTCGTGGAATCCAAAATGCACACCGCGGGAGTCACGTGTTTAGATTGCCATAACCCTCACACGGGGAAGCTGGCTGCCGAAGGGAATGCGCTTTGCCTAAGTTGTCATTCCGGCGCGGGGCGAATTCCTGGACCTGTGATTCAGCCCAGCACTCATACAGGCCATGCTGCGGAATCCGTCGGCAGTCAATGTGTGAGTTGCCATATGCCGACGACCACTTATATGCAACGTCACCCTCGGCGAGATCATGGCTTTTTGATTCCGGATCCGCGATTGAGTGAAAGCGTCGGTGCGCCCAATGCCTGCAACCGATGTCATCAAGACCGCTCAACGGAGTGGGCGATACAAGAAGTGGAAAGCCGACCGCACTGGAAGGGAAATGCCGTGCGACGACAGCAAGCTTTAGCGGTACGGCCCGCGGTGGATTCTTGGCCACAAGGCGATGCGCTTTGGGAAGGGCTGCTTCATAACCAAGGCCAACCCACCACGGCCATGCGAGAGGCGCAATTCTGGATGGAGCAAGGTCAATTTGAAAAAGCGCTGCAGTCTGGGCGGTGGGCAGAAAAGTGGGAAGCTTATTCTCCGGCGCCTCGGCATACGCAAGCTACCGCGTTGGATTCTCTGCAACGGACGAATGAGGCGCGGAATGTGATGGAGCAATGCGTTTTGGATTTTCCCAATGATGCTCAGTCTTGGTATTTACTTGGTTTGGCGCGCGCCTCCGAAGAGGATTGGTGGGAAGCGCGGGCAGCTCTTTTGAAGGCCGTAGCTTTTCAGCCTCATTTCCCGGAGGCGGAAAAGAATCTGAAGGTGTTGGAGGATTTTCTGGAAAACCGTCCGTAGAATTTCTGCTTGGCCCGCCTCATCCTCCACCCCCATCGAAATGCAGCAACGCAAAATGTTGCAAAGCTGTGCCACGCCTTTGCCACGAAGGCGGAGCCCTGTACTTTGGGTCTGGCAACGGGAAACACCATGATTGCCGTTTATCAGGCTTGGGTAAAATTGGCAAAGGTGCACCCCATACATGCAGAAACGCGCGGGTTCAACTTGGATGAATACTGGCCCATTGAAAAGAAATTTCCGCAAAGTTTTTATCACTTCATGGAGAAGCATTGGCGTCAACCGCTTCAACTTTCCGCCGACCGATTCCGCGTTCCTCATGGACCGAACTCATTGCCTGAGGTTGAAGGATATTGTCAAGACTGGGAAAGGGAAATCCAAGAATCCGGCGGGGTAGATCTTCAACTGCTTGGCATTGGTGCAAATGGGCATATTGGATTCAATGAACCGAGTTCCGCGCCGAATTCTCGCACACGTTTGGTGGCGTTAACGGAACAAACGCGTGCGCGCGCCGGATTCCAGAATGACACCGCTCCCCATCAAGCCCTCACCGCGGGCATCGGAACAATTTTAGAATCCAAGTGCATTCATATTTTGGCGTTCGGGAAAGACAAGGCCGACGCGATTCACTCCGCTCTTGAGAAGACGCCACATACCTCTTGCCCCGCATCTTTTTTGCAGTCACATCCCGATGTCACTTGGCACTTGGATGCGGACGCGGCAAGCGCGCTTAAAAGGAACGGCCGCCCACCCAAGTAGAAACTGGCTTCCCCTCGGCATTCATGACTACGCAGTCAGCGTACATTCCAACCTGAATCTTCCCACGTTTCCCCAAAATTTCGCCGGGAACTTCTGCTCCTGCGCGAATCACTTGCGCCCAAGTCAGCGTGCCGTCGGCGATGCGATCAGCCAAGAGAGAAGGGAGGGCATCTAAAGTTCCCCCTAGATTCCCCTTTGTGTCACGGGCGGCCGACCCAACCCGATGCAATCGTTTCCCGCCCGCAACAAAAGACTTTGCCGGCATGCCTGCGTGACTGAGGTTGTCACTTTGGAACATCAAGCTTGCTTGCATGGCGGAATGGTTTGCCCAAAGTTTCAAGACAGAACAGGAAACATGTTCCCCGTCTGGGATAACTCCAACAGCCAAAGCATGGCCGGCCATGGCCCAACCCATCGGCCCGGGTTCGCGCGCGGTCATGGGCAACATGCGGTTTCCGCAATGTGTTACGGAAATTCCACCCTCAATAGCAATGCGTTCACAATCCCCCCAAGTAGCCTGCGTGTGCCCGATGGAAGGAATGACGCCTTCTTTCAAAAACGTGCGTGCCGCCGACCGGGCACCGGCAAGTTCCGGTGCCATCGTGCACATTTTCAACCATCCGCCCGATGCCCGCATCAAGGCTTGTACAGCACGCGCCGACGGGTTCCGCAAATCCTTCGGCGGCAAAGCACCCGCCATAATCTTTGGCAAAAACGGCCCCTCCATGTGCCAACCATCCACGCGGGCGCCACGTTGCCGAAAAGTCCTCCAAGCATTCCAATGCTTCGCGGCTTTTCGTACTTGTGCCAAGTCAGAAGGATAAAAACCCATCAAGGCCGACGTGACCCCCGCTTGTGCCAAAGAGCGCGCCATCTGTAAAAGTTCGTCGGGAGAACCCGATGGCGCCCCAACGCCGGCGTAACCGTGGCAAAGCGTATCAACAAAACCGGGGATGATCCGTAATGGACGAACATCCAATAAAGAGGATGCCAGTCTTTTCGGCGGAAGACCTTTTTTTACGCGTGCGAAATGTCCACGCTCCCAAGTCAAAAATCCTTGTTGAAATTCCCCTTCCAACCAAAGATTCCCGACGAGGCCTGACAACGCCAATTTAACCCGTGTAGCTTGACGCCATATCCACTAAAGACACGGGCTTCAACTTACTTGCTTGGCCGGATGTGTTGAACGATTCATAACGCTGCACACATACTTCGGTCATGGCCGCCATAGAAGGCGTCAAGTAATGTCTTGGGTCAAAAGCTTCAGGGCTCTCGCTAAACACCTTGCGAATTGCGCCCGTAATGGCCATGCGATTATCCGTATCAATGTTGACCTTGCGCACGCCGTGCCGAATGCCCTTCATAATCTCCTCAACCGGCACGCCATAAGTCTGCTTCATTTCGCCTCCAAACTCATTAATCATGTCCTGCAAATCTTGAGGCACCGAGGAAGACCCGTGCATCACAAGATGTGTGTTTGGAATGGCCGCATGAATCTCGGTGAGGCGATCCATAGCCAAAATGTCCCCGGTGGGTTTCCGCGTGAACTTATACGCTCCATGACTGGTGCCGATGGCGATGGCCAAAGCGTCTACACCCGTCTTCTCTACGAAATCCTTTGCCTGGACTGGATCCGTCAACAACATGTCCATGGAAAGCGTGCCCTCAAAGCCATGGCCGTCTTCCTTTTCCCCCTCTCCTGTTTCCAGGGAACCTAAACAACCGAGCTCTCCTTCCACAGAAACGCCGACGGCGTGCGCGGCATCCACCACCGATTTGGTCACGGCCACGTTGTATTCATAGGAAGCGGGCGTTTTCCCATCCTCCTCTAAGGAACCGTCCATCATGACGGAGGAAAACTCCGCGGCGATGGCGGACTGACACGTTTCAAAGGAGTTGCCGTGGTCCTGGTGCATGCACACCGGAATCTCCGGGTACATTTCCACCGCAGCACGAATCAGGTGCGTCAACACAATGTCGTTAGCGTACTTCCTCGCGCCACGGCTGGCCTGCATGATGACGGGTGCATCACAACGCTTTGCGGCCTCCATGATGGAAAGCATTTGCTCCATATTGTTGATGTTGAAAGCGGGTACGCCGTAATCATTTTCAGCGGCGTGGTCCAGAAGTTGACGGAGGGAGATAACTGCCATGGGGCGTTAGTTTAGCCGTTTCTACGCCGGCAAGATATGCACCACGGACCCCGTCAATGAGGCACAACCTGCCAACACGAAGAGGTGCCAAAGCGCGTGAAATCCTGGACGTCGGTCTAAAACATAAAACACAATACCCAGGGTGAAAAATCCACCCGCAAACAGAAGCAAAGTCAGGGACATCGGCGAAAGCGAGGCCCAAAGAGGTTGAATGGCAACCATACTCATCCACGCCATGGCCAAGTAAAGAAGAACGGTAATCAAGGAATACCGACTCTTGGAGAACACTTTAAAGCCCACGCCGCAAAGCGCCACGATCCAGGCCACGCTGAATAACGCCCAGCCCCAAGGTCCGCGTAAGACGGTCAAGCAATAAGGGGTATAGCTTGCCGCAATGAACAAGAAAATCATGGCGTGATCCACCAACCGTAATTGCAACTTTCTCACTGGGCAAGACGTGGCGTGATAAGCCGTGGAAGCGAGAAACAAAAGCACCAAGCTCACGCCATATACACTAAAACTCACTTGGTGCCAGATGTCACCGCGCGAAAATGCCTGCATGATTAACCAAGGAAGCACCACCAAACTTGCGAGAAACCCTAGCCCGTGCGTGGATGCATTGAGCCACAAATCTTCGCGGTGCGTGGCAGCCGGTGTCATCCCTCCACTTTAGCACGTAAAATCCCCCGCTTGTCCTCCGCCCCCGTCACCCTGCGTCGCATTTTCCGTCTTTGGCTGCCTTTGGCAGGAAGCTGGTTGATGATGGGTGCGGAGATGCCGCTGTTCACAATTTTTGTGGCACGCATGGCACTTCCCGAACTCAATTTGGCGGCATGGGGATCGCTTGTTTTCCCGCTGTCCATGGTGATTGAGGGCCCCGTCATCATGCTTTTGGCGGCAAGTACGGCGCTTGCTACCGACAGCCACAATTACAAAAAACTGCGCCGTTATATGGTTGGCATGTCTGGCGTGCTGACGGCGCTGCATCTTCTTCTTGCCTTCACGCCTCTCTATGACTGGGCCGCTTTGCAGGTCCTTGGCGTGCCGCATGAGGTGCTGGAGCCTGGGCGTATTGGGTTGCAAATTATGACCCCTTGGACAGCGGCCATCGCTTGGCGGCGCTTGAACCAAGGAGTGCTCATTCGCTTTGGTCAATCACGCGCGGTGGTCGTCGGCACACTCATCCGCCTGATTACCCTCGTGGGCGCTTTAAGTTGGGGCTATTTCCAAAATACGCACACGGGGGTTTTCGTCGGGGCGGTTGCCGTTGCGCTTGGCGTGACCGCCGAAGCCCTGTTCATTCACTGGGCAACTCGACCGCTCATTCGAGAGCGCCTTCCGCAAGAGCCCAAGGATCCCACCCCACTGAACTTTTCAGAATTCCTTTGGTTTTATCTGCCACTGGCCGTCACTCCACTCATGACTTTGTTTATTCAACCCGCGGGTGCGGCTGGCATGAGCCGGATGCCGAATACTCTGGCATCTCTCGCGGCCTGGCCTGCGGTGCATGGCATTGTTTTCTTGGTCCGAGGCTCCGGCTTTGCATTCAATGAAGTGGTCGTTGCCTTAGCGGGTCAGCCCGACGGATTGCATCAGCTTCGCATTTTTGCCCGACGCCTTGCGGGAGTCACGGTTGGAATTTTAGCCTTGATTGCCTTGACGCCTCTAGGACATCTTTGGTTTAAGTCCATCAGCGGACTCTCCACGCCCCTGGCAACACTTTCCGCACAAGCCGTCATGATTGCCATTTTGATGCCTGGATATCAGGTATATCAAAGTTTGTTTCAAGGCTTACTGGTCCACCACCGAAACACACGACCCATCAGTGAAGCCGTGGCGTTGTACGTTTGCCTTTCCCTAGGAGGGCTTTGGCTGGGGAGTCAATATGCCACTTGCTCTGGAATTCTTTGGGCGTTGGGTACCTTTGTATTTGCCGGAATCAGTCAGACCTTTTGGCTGGGTTGGCGCGTGCGTAACATCTCTATGTCATGAAAAATCCCGTTGTTGTCGTTGCCGGAGGGGGTGGTTTGGTCGGCGAAGACATTATTCGCCTGCTTCAAGAACGAGCATTCCCAGCTCGGGAAGTCCGAACGCTTTCTGCGCGCCACACGCAAGGCACACCAGATTTTCAGGACGTGGACCTTGTTTTCCTTGCGGTTCCCGAAGATATTGCGCGCGCGTGGGCACCCCTCGCCGTTCAATCTGGCGCCACAGTGATTGATTGCTCTGGAGCCTGGCGCATGGACGAAAAGGTTTCGTTGCAAATCCCTGGAATAACACCGGCAACAGAATCAACCGATGCCACCATTCTTGCTTCCCCCAATTGCACCAATATTGGACTTTGCGCTGTTTTGGATGCGCTGAAAAAGGGAACTCAAGGAAAAGATTGCATTGTCACTTCGTTTCAATCTCTTTCTGGGGAAGGGCGGTCCGGTTTAGAAAAACTAAAAACCACGTCGGCCGATGTCTCCCCTCTTTGTGACGTCCTTCAAGAAGATGGGCACACTTTGGAAGAACGTCGGGTCATTGAAGAAACGAAAAAAATTCTTGCCTTGCCCAACCTCCCCATTTCCGTCACCTGCACGCGTGTTCCGTTAGCGCAAGGCCATGCGCTCTCCTTGCTTTTTGAGAGTGAGCCACAACTTTCTATCGAAAAAGCCACGGAACTTCTTCGTGCATCCCCTCTTCTTTGTGTATCCGAAGAAGGCAACCCTCCAACTCCTGCGCAATCCGTCGGTGAAAGCATGGCTCAGGTGGGGCGCATTCGCCATGATGAGCAAGGCCGACTTTGGCTTTGGGTTTGCTTTGACAATCTTGGCTTTGCCGGAGCCTTGAATGCCGTCAAGATTGCGGAAGAGTGGATGGTAGGGCAACCTTAGCGCAAGGAATACACCTGCTGTGCGCGCGGGACCGTGCAACCGGATGCCCTTGTTTTTTGAGAGGCGATGCTCTGTGTGTTCCAGAGTGGATTGGTATGGTTGAGATGAATGAAGTGCACTCCTTGATGAGGTTGCCCCTCTAGGATGCGCAAAGTGTCGGCCACGCGAGGATGCTTAACTTGGCTCATGTCTCGTCCAGGTAGCTCGTCGGCCGAAAAGAAAGTGCCGTCTAAAAATGCGTGGTCATACTCCGTGACCCAGCGGAGGAGATCCGAGGCCTCTGAATTCCACGCGTCAATGTCCGGAAGCCAGAGCACGGATTTTCCACCCTCCGGTTGAAAAGACCAAGCGAAGGTGTTGGTGTATTCCGACCGGTGCTGGACGCTCATGGGTATTGCGGAAAGGCCTGGCTCCAACGAAATACGTTGGTTGGCGCCCACTTCATGCAAAATGATTTGCCCCATTTCCACAAGTTGATTCCATGGTCCGTTGTGCCGCAAAAAACCTGCCATAGAACGACTGCAGTAGACCGGCATGCCGTCGGCGTTCATAGACTCAAAACCTAGTTGCATCAAACCGGTGTAATGCCCCATATGTGCGTGGGTCAGGAAAATCCCCTGCGGCATTTCCCCCATAGTGTGAATTTGCTCCACCATATCTGGCGTTGCATCCACCAACCACCAGCCGGTTTTTCCAACCAAGGCCGCCGACGCCACCCGCTCTTTTTCACCACTTCGAATTTTCCCTTGGCAACAGGATTTGGAACAACCCAACTGCGGAAAGCCTGCATCTTGCGCCACGCCCAACACCACCCAAGCCGGTGGAGTAAGGTCACTTTGCGGAAGCACCGTGTCGCCAATGAGCCATCCGGCGCACGAAGGGAAGCAGACCCAAAGAAGAATCCAAACTTTCATCTTCCCTACTGTACTTTTCCTAGGATGGTTGCGCCATAACTGACTCCACCTCTTCTCTTGGACCTCGTCGACGTTTCTTGAAAACGCTCGTGGGGTCTGCGGCCCTCTTAGCTTCTTGCCAGCTTCCGCTTCTAGCCACGGGCAAGAAATTCAAGATCTCTCTGGCTGAGTGGTCTTTGCATCGCGCCCTCTTTGCAAAGGAAATTGACCACCTTGATTTTCCCCGTGTGGCACGGAGTTTTGACTTAGACGCGGTGGAATATGTCAGTACCTTTTTCAAAGACCGCATCACGGATTCCTCCTACCTTGCGGAAATGCGTACGCGTGCGGACGCCGAAGGAGTCCAAAGCCTGCTCATCATGTGCGATGGATATGGGCACCTTGGGAACCCGGATGCCAAGGCTAGGCGGACGGCAGTAGAAAACCACTTTCCTCTTTTGGACGCCGCGAGGTCTTTAGGTTGCCACTCCATCCGCGTCAATGCGGCAAGCTCCGGTAGTTTTGAAGAACAACAAAAGCTTGCCGCCGATGGCTTGGCGCAGTTAGCGGAAGCGGGCGCCAAGAAAAACCTTCAGGTCATTGTGGAAAATCATGGCGGCTTGTCCAGCAATGGAGCTTGGCTTGCCGGCGTGATGGAAGCCGTCGGCATGGAAAACTGTGGGACCCTTCCTGACTTTGGGAATTTTCAACTGGAAAAAGATGTTTGGTATGACCGCTATCAAGGGGTGGCCGAACTCATGCCATTCGCCAAGGCGGTCAGTGCAAAAACTCATGACTTTGATGCCAACGGTTGGGAGGTTCACACGGATTACTCCAAGATGATGCGCATCGTCCTGAATGCCGGCTACCACGGGTACGTTGGCATTGAATATGAAGGCAAGGTACATCCTGAAATGGATGGCATTCGCCTAACTCGTGACCTACTTCGTCATTACCAATGAAAACACCCTCTCGTCGTACTTTCTTAGCTTCTACTTTAGGAGCGGCTGCACTTTCTGTGACGCCTGCCCGCGCCTCTGCGCAACAAGAGCCAGGGGAATCACCCCAGTTGGCAAACCCAAAACGCCCGTTAGAGGGCTCAAAAACGCAGTTTTCCCTTAACATTGAAATGTGGCTCAGGGACCTTCCCTTCACAGACCGCATTCGCGCTGCTGCCGACTTAGGTTTTCGGTGGGTTGAATTTTGGCCTTGGCGGGGAAAAGATCTTCCCGCCATCAAACAGGTGTGCGCGGAAACGGAAGTCCGAGTCAGTCAATTCACGGGATGGGGTTTTGTGCCTGGCATGAACAACCCCGTCAACCATGAAGCCTTTGAAAAGGAAATCTTGGCAAGTTGCAAAGTAGCCCAAGATCTTGGCGCCCCCATGATGACGGTCGTTGCCGGAAACGATCAGCCTGGAATGACTTCAGAGCAAATGCATGAGCACATCATCACGGGGTTGAAACGCGTAGCCCCCATTGCCGAAGCCCATCAGGTCATGCTGATTTTGGAGCCTATGAATATCCGCGTGGACCACAAAGGGCATTCCCTTTACGGTTCTCCCGACGCCGTCCGCATTTGTCGGGAGGTCAATAGCCCCATGGTGAAAATCAATTGGGATTTGTATCACATGCAAATCTCCGAGGGGGATTTGTGCGGGAGAATGAAAGAAGGTTTTGATCAAATTGGTTATCTGCAACTTGCTGACCACCCAGGTCGTCATGAGCCGGGCACGGGTGAAATCCACTACAACCGCGTCCTTAAAGAGGCGTGGAATTTAGGCTACCGAGGTCCCGTCGGCGTGGAATGCTCCCCAAGTGCTCCCGCGCTGGAATCTGCCACGCGCCTTGCCCTTGCGGATATTTGGTAACCTCTCTGCCATGAACGCCACCACCAAGTTCTTCAGCCTTTCTCTCCTTGCCATCCTGGCCCTGCTCATATTGCCTGCTGCAGGAAGCACGGCCCAAGAACCGGATGCCAAAATAGGCACAACGGAAAAGGCCGAGGAGAACGATGAGCTAGAAAAAAACATGAAGGCCCTCAAAAAGGGCATGCGTTTTTTAAGTCGAAATCTTGAAAACCCGCAGGCTCAAGAGGCGGTGATTCAAACTCTGCAAAGCATGCAAAGTTCGGCCATCGGTGCCTTTTCTTCTGGCCCCAGGCCCTTTACAGAAGAAGGAAACAAGGATCCTGAAAAATGGAACTTGGGTTTTCGTCAACGCATCCTTGATCTAACCCAAGTACTCCTTCATCTTGAATCTGCCGTTTTTACGAAGGATTCAAATCAAGTCAAAGCCTCTTGGCAAAAGCTCCGCGACCTCAAAAAAGATGGACACTCTATTTATCTGGAAGAGGATGAAGATGAATAGCGCGTTCAAGGGCTAAAAACAGGGTAGGATTAGGAGATGCGCCAGTATTTCCTCCAAACCCTTTGCGCCATTCTCCTCCTTGCCAGTCAGGCGGCGGCTACGTGGTCGATTGTGGTCGTCAACTTGGCCACGGGGGAAGTGGCCATCGCCACGGCAACATGCATTGAGGGGATGAACATGCGGAAACTGACCCCCGTGATTCTTCCTGGCATCGGCGCGGCCACTGCGCAAAGCATGGTAGACACTTGGGGAAGTCGCGTGATGATTCATGACGGCATGTTGGCGGGTGACTCCCTAGAGAAAATCTTACTTGACCTGGAAGTAGCTGACGTTCGCCATCAACTTCGCCAATACGGCATGGTCAACATGAATGGAGAAGCCCTCACCTTTACCGGCACTCGCGCAGGAAGTTGGGCAGGCGGAGTTACCGGACACAGTGGTGATTTGGTCTATGCCATTCAGGGAAACGTTCTCACGGATCCTCTTGTCGTGTCGGCGGCAGAACAAGCTTTGTTGCAAACCTCTGGAGACTTAGGACAGAAAATCATGGCATCCATGGAAGCCGCCGCTTCGTTTGGCGGAGATGGCCGATGCTCTTGCAACATGTCACAGCCGACCTCTTGCGGTGCTCCCCCACCAGGAAGTTTCAAGTCGGCGCATATCGGGTGTTTCATCATTGCTCGCATGGGGGAAGAATTGACAAGTTGCACCACGAATCAAGGATGCGCCAAGGGAGATTTTTATCTCACTATCAATGAACGAGATCTTTTTGCGTCGGACTTAGACCCCGTAGTCCTCATGCGACAAGACTATGACGTGTGGCGACAAAGCATGGCAGGAATTCCCGATGCCATTCATTCCGAAGTGGTTGCCCCTGTGGAACAGGTCCGCGCGGATCAGTCACAAATCCTCACTTATGTATTGAGCCTAGCCGACATTGACCAGCAATGGATTGCACAAGGAGGAGCAAGCATTTCCCTAGAGCATTCGGGTCAATCCCAAGTCTTTGCCACTCTGCAATCGGTCACGGATCATCAAGACGGCACTTACTCAGTGGACGTTCTTACCGCCGACGCACCGGGGTTGGATGAACTCTTGTTTGTTGTCGATGGTGGAAGCGGCCCCGTAACTTTATGGCCCCCCGCAAGACTGGTGCACACCCCATGGCTTGAAGTTGGTGCGCTGATTTCAGGACAAACGGCTACGCTGTCGGTGACCGGCGCGGGAATCAACACGCACATTCTCTTCGCTTACTCAGTGGCAGGACCGGGCCCTTCCATGACGCCCCTTGGCATGGTGGATCTTTCACCCCCCATCGTTCATTTGGCCACGTTGCCGGCCGATGCCCAAGGCAATGCGGCATTTGCCACGGCCATTCCTCCTGGTTTTTCAGGCATCTCCGTTTGGACCCAATCGGGCGTGATGGATGCCGTCGGCGTGCAACTCACCAATGCGGAAGCCCTGATTTTGGAATAGGGATTGGGCCACGTAAAACGGGGTATGCGAATTTTTGCGCTCCCCCTTGTGCTTGTTTTTTTTGCCTGCGTTGAGGCGACCTCACCACCGCTTGTCTCCGCCACAATTACAGCTGGCCCGATGGTAGGCTCAGTAACGCATGAAACCGCGCGCGTTTGGGTACAGACTGCGGAAGAGGCTCAACTTCATTTAGAAATTCGGGCCGAAGGCAAGGATTGGATGGGCTTCGGCCCTGGAGGCGTGCATCTCACCAGGGAAAACCAATTTTCCGGGTTTGCCGAAGTCCGCGTTCAGCCGAACACGCGTTATCAGTATCGCTTTGTGTCAGACCATGCGGAGTTGCTCCCCGTTTCAGAACAAAGTTTTCGAACACCACCCGCGCCAGATGAGTCAGGTTCTTTCACGGTTGCTTTTGGCTCTTGCGCAGGATCTTGGGGTTTGCATCCAGACCAACCTATTTGGCGCGCCATCAACAACTTGCATCCTGACGTTTTCTTATGGCTGGGAGATAATATTTACTTTGAGCGGGATACGAAAGAATGGGAGGACGTCGGAAAAATGCAGGCACGGTGGAAAACCCAACGCGCGATGCCGTCTTTACAGCCGATGCTTCGCCGGACGGTCAATTTGGCAACTTGGGATGATCATGATTATGGGCCGAATAATAGTGATGGAACTTGGCGGTTAAAAGAAGAGTCCTTGAAGCTCTTTCGGAATTATTGGGCGAATCCTGACAACCCCACTTCCGTACCGGGCGTGATGCATTCCTATCGCTGGGGAAAGGTGGAATTCTTTTTGTTGGACACACGATTTCATCGATCCCCCAACAAGGCGAAAAATGGTCCCGGGAAAAGCGTCTTGGGAGAGACCCAGTGGGCGTGGCTTGAGCATGCATTAAAAACCAGCGCAGCAGATTTCAAAGTGATTGTTTCCGCCATGCAAGTTCTTCCGGACTATCATGACTTTGAATCTTGGAAGTTATTTCCGAGCGATAGGCAAAGGCTTTTTGATTTTCTTGCAAACCACCAAATCACAGGAGCCTTCATCTTGTCCGGGGATCGCCACATCGGAGAATTGTTGCAACGAGAAATCCCTCGTCTTCCTTATCCTTTGACGGAGTTCACGGCCAGCCCCTTGGCCGCCGGTTTTGGAACGCCCCCGCCGGATGAACAAGTACCTTCGCGCGTTCCCGGCACGTCGGTTGAAGGAGAACAATTTGGAGTATTACGTTTTACTACGCCACAAAACGGTCCACCTTATGTAGAGCTCCAAGCCTTCCACGCCGACGGCAAGCCCGCATGGAAGGCAAGGCGCATAGAAATAACCGACTTGGGCGCCCAAGGAGATTAGACTCCGTCGGTGTTTTCCCTCCTGTTCCTCCTCCAACTCTCCCCCACCGATCTGGCCGCGCCCCAAAGTTTGCCTCCGTCGGCAAGCCAAGAAGCCAACGGCTACACAGATACCCCCATGGTCCCGGGAACTTCATGGCACATCCATGACCCCGCTCGCCCGGCTCCCGTTTACCTTCAAGCGCCAGCGGGAATGTTTTTGGCGCCTCCCGATGACGCGGAAGTTTTATTTAACGGTACCGGTTTAACGGGCTGGACCAAGGCCGACGGCACGTCGGATGCCGCTTGGGATATTGAGCAGGGAGCCATGAGGGTGAATGCCACCGGCGATATCCAAACTCGTAAATCCTTCGGCAATGGCCATCTTCACGTGGAATGGGCCACCCCCACCGAAGCCGACGGAGATTCCCAAGGCATTGGCAATAGCGGAGTTTACTTGATGGGACTTTTTGAAATCCAAGTTTTGGATTCTTGGTCCAGCCGTTCCTACGCCGACGGACAAGCCGGTGGAATTTACGGCCAATACCCACCCGCCGCCAATGTTTGTCGTGCACCCGGGGAATGGCAAAGCTATGACATTTTCTTTACGGCACCGATTTGGGAGGAGCAAGAAGGGAGGCCTGTTCTGAAAAGTAAGGCAAAGTTTACGGTCTATCAAAACGGCGTGCGCATTCATCAAGATCAAGAAGTACTGGGCCCCACGCAACACAGATCGCATGGAACTTATCCAGAAATGGTCATGGAAGGCCCCGTTCGCTTGCAGGACCATGGAAACCCCGTGCGGTATCGGAATATTTGGTTTCGTCCCGAGGCTAAAGACACTTTGCCAGCTTCGTTGGGGGCCGAAAAAAAGTTTAAGTTGCAAGATGGGTTCCAGACGGAGCTTTGGGCTTCGGATCCAGCGCTTGCAAACCCCGTAGTGTTTTACCCTGCCGATGACGGGCGAGTTTTCGTCGCAGAAAGTTATCGGCAAGAATACTTCGGCATTCCCGACAACCGTTCTTTGCCGGAATTTTTGCCGGATGATTTACGTTCACAAACCGTAGAAGACCGCGCGGCTATGTACCTCAAGCATCATCCAGAATATGCGCAAAGTTGGGCATGGAAACAAGAACGAATTACTTGGCTGAAGGATACGGATGGCAATGGTCAAGCAGATGAATCTAGGATTTTTGCGGATGGATTCAGTGCGCTTTTGGATGGCACCGGTGCCGGAATTTTGGTCCAAGGAGATACCGCGTGGTACGCCTGCATCCCAGAGTTATGGCGTCTGGAAGATACCGACGGCGACGGCGAAGCGGACAAGCGGGAGTCCTTGCACCATGGTTATGGCGTGCGCGTGGCCTTGCGTGGGCATGATATGCATGGTTTGATTGTGGGGCCGGACGGGAAGTTGTACTTTTCGATTGGGGACCGCGGCTACAACGTGACGACCCAGGAAGGAGTAGTGTTAAAGGATCCAGGTCGGGGTGCGGTGTTTCGCTGCAATCTTGACGGCAGTGCATTAGAAGTTTTTGCGAGCGGGTTGCGCAACCCGCAGGAGTTGTGCTTTGATGACTTCGGTAATTTGTGGACGGGGGATAATAATTGTGATGCGGGAGATCAAGCGCGTTTGGTTTATGTCTTGGAAGGTGGAGATTGCGGTTGGAGCATGAACTTTCAGTACCTCCCCGACCGTGGCCCTTGGATGCCAGAGGGTTGGTGGAAGCCTCCATTCGCGGGGCAGCCCGCATTCTTGAACGCACCTATCGCCAATGTCGGCGCTGGACCGTCAGGGATTGCGGCTTACCCGGGAATTGGGCTGAAGGAGGAGTATCGGAATGATTTATTTTTAGCAGACTTCCGAGGCGGTGCGGATTGGAGCGGAATTTTACGGCTGACTCCAAAAGTAAAAGGCGCTGGCTTCGAATTAGAAAACCAAGAGGAATTTTGGTGGAGCATTCTGGCAACGGATGTTGATTTTCTACCCGATGGGAAAATGATGGTCAGTGATTGGGTAGAAGGCTGGTATGGTGCCGGAAAAGGTCGGCTGTGGACGGGATCTTTCCAAGATGATTCTGCAACCGCGCAAGATGCAACGGCTTCCATTGCGGTCATCCCCGCATCCCTAGATCACCCCGACCGACGGCAACGCCTTCAGGCGCAGTTTGCTTTAGTGAAAGCGGGAAATCACGATGCACTGCGCCGTGCCGCTTTTGGGGAAAGTCCGCCCGCCGACGCCTACTTAGCTCGCATGAAGCGTTTGCATGGGATTTGGGGGCTGGGCCAGTTGGGACCAGATTCAAAAATGGTGGCGTTATTGGAAGATACAGATTCCGAAGTGCGCGCACAGACAGCCAAAGTTTTGGGCAGTGCCGATTTGATTTGGGCCTTGGCTCCGCTATTGGATTTAATGGAAGATGAAAATTTGCGCGTGCGTTACTTCGCCACGATATCGATCGGAAAAATAAAAAATGATCTAGGTGGAAACACTTTAGCGTCTTTGATTTCTTTGCTCGATAAAAATGATGGGGATCGATGGATACGCCATGCCGCCGCATGGGCTTTGGCAAAAACAACGCAACAGCCGGCACAGTTGGAGAAGTTGGCCTCGCACGCCTCCCCCGCCGTTCGCTTGGGGGCCGTGCTTGCGTTACGGCACTTGGAGTCGCCGCGGCTGGCCGGGTTTTTGAAGGATGCAGATCCACTCGTTGCAGCGGAGGCGGCCATTGCCATTTATGACCGTGACATCACTGACGCCCTCCCCGCCTTAGCGGACACATTGTTTTCTTTGACGGAGATGCAAAATGGTTGGGGCACACGAACTTCGGCCCATCAACGCCGCGCCATGCATGCGGCAAACCGCGTAGGGAATGCGACGCATGAAGAGGCCTTGTGGATGGCCGTGCAGGAGTGGGGTGCTGAAGACGCTCTTCGTAAAGAGGCTATCGACCTTCTTCGGCATTGGGGAAATTCGAAAGAGTTTGATGCGCTGCTGAATCAGTCTCGCCGTTTCCCGAAGCGCGAGGCGTCGGTTTACCAAGAAAAGATTGCCCCATTTTTGGAAAATGAAGTGCTCACTGCAGTGGACCGCGGGCGCAAAGTTTTCTTTGAGAATCCTTCGGCGAGTTGCTTGCGCTGTCATGACATGGAAGGACAACGCAGTGAAAATCTTCCTGAGATTGGGCCGGACCTCAATCATATCGGCGGACTCTTAAATACGAAGAAAATCAGAGAGGGCATTTTGGAACCAGCCAAAACCATTGCCAAAGGCTTTGAAATCAAAGATGCCGATGGCAAGGTCATGAAAGTGTCGGCCATGCCCAGTAATTTTGGCGAACTCTTGTCGGCGCAAGACGTGGATGACCTTGTGGTTTATTTGGAAAGCCGGCGTAAGCCAGCCAAGGTTTTGGTGTATGTGCATTCCGGGGGTTGGGTGCATCCGGTTGCCAAAGAAGGGGACGGCGGGCTTTCTTTAGTGGAGTCCACTTGGCAAGATTGGGCTGGAGCGGAGGATGGATTAGAAGTGGTGGTGGATCGTGATTCCACGCGCTTTGCTAAACCCGATGGCCTTCAAAGTTTTGATGCGGTCTTCTTTTACACCACGGGAAGCCCCCCCATTGGCGACGAAGGAAAGAAAAATCTCATGAAGTTTATTCGAGAGGGTGGCGCCTTTCTTGGTGCTCACTGCGCCACGGATACTTTTTATGATTGGCCGGAGTATGGAGACATGCTGGGCGGCTACTTTGAGCGACACCCATGGAATGAAGAGGTGTCTGTGAATGTGGAGAATGAAAAGCACCCCGCCACGCAGAGTTTGGGCAATCCGTTTTCCATTGCCGATGAGATTTATGTCTTCAAAGACTGGAGCCGAGACAAGGTGGGCCAAGTTTTATTGTCTCTCAATCACCCCGATGGCGACTTCCCAATCAGCTGGACCCGCAAAGAAGGCAAAGGCCGGGTGTTTTACACGTCCTTGGGACATCGCCCCGAAGTGTGGGCCTCCGATCTCTTCCGCCGGCATTTACTGGGTGGAACTTTTTGGGCGACACGTCGGAAGTAGTTCACTACGAGCCCCCCCTTCCCCCCTACACTATTTCCCATGCCACCCCTCAGTCGCCGGAATTTTTTGACCCAACTCTCTGCAGGAGCCGCGGGGCTGACTGCCGTGGGATCCGCGTCGGCGGCTCACCTAGCCGGTAACGTTTTCTCTCCAGAACCCAAGCGCTATCAAAAGGCAGTCAAGTTGGGCATGGTTGGAGAAGGGGACACCTTGCTTCAGAAATTTGAGCTCGTCAAGGCGTTGGGTTTTGACGGCATTGAACCCGACAGTCCGCATAACCTCAGTAATGATGAACTTCTCGCCGCACAGGAAAAGACGGGTTTAAAGATTCATGGCGTGGTGGATTCGGCGCACTGGGGCAAGCCCTTTTCTCACCCAGACAAAAAAGTGCGCGCGGAAGGGGTCGCAGCTTTGCGCACGGCCATTCAAGACGCAAAAATATTAGGTGCCTCCACGGTTTTGGTGGTTCCTGCTGTGGTGAATAAAAGTATTTCCTACGCCGACGCCTGGAATCGCTCGCAAAAGGAAATTGCGAAGGTCATTCCGCAAGCGGAAGAGGCGGGCATTTCCATTGCTTTTGAAAATGTCTGGAATAACTTCCTCTTGTCCCCCTTGGAAATGGCGCGCTACATTGACGGCTTTGAAAGTAAGAGTGTCGGCGCTTATTTGGATGTTGGGAATTTAGTACGTTATGCTTGGCCGGAACATTGGGTGGAAGCGCTTGGGCATCGCATTATGAAAGTGGATGTCAAAGAGTACAGCCGAAAAAAACAAAATGACGAGGGGCTTTGGAAAGGGTTTAGTGCGGAACTTCATGAAGGAGACTGTGATTGGCCGGCCGTCATGAAGGCGCTGGAAAAAGTCGGCTATACCGGCTGGTTCACGGCGGAAGTTTCGGGAGGTGGCCGCGCACGGCTCCAAAAAATTGCTGAGGGTATGAACCGTATCTTTTCGGGAAAATGAAAATTCCTGCCGTTTTTCTTCTTGGACTTTGCGCTTGCACAGCAGAATCTTCTCCTCCTCCCGTTTCCTTGCAAACCTTGCACCTCACAGATGACATCTCCTTAGGATTTCTTCCCTTGGTTGTACAAGGCGAAACGATTTGGATGGCATCCTCAGAGATTTCCTGGAACGCCTATGACCTTTTCTTTCTTCGATCAGAAGAGGACATGGCCGTGGACGGGATTACTGGCCCAAGCAAATCGGTATTCCCCGTCACACGCGGTTACGGCCACGACGGCATGCCTGCCCTTGGAATGACCTTGAATGCGGCTGAATCTTTCTGCAAATGGCTCTCCTTGCGTACGGGCCAGACTTACCGTTTGCCGACAGTTTTGGAATGGGAGGCTGCTCTTGGTGACCAGGTATCTGTGCTAACAGCCGATGCCGATGCATCAAAACATGCCCCTCATGCCCTAAATCACGCTCCTCCTAATGCACAAGGATTTCGAGATTTATTGGGCAATTTAGCAGAATGGTGCCACACCGCCGACGGAAAGGCTTTAGCCTGTGGTGGGAGTTTTCAAGATGCCTCCCGTGAAATCAATCCCCAGCGAAAACAAAAATACGATATCTCTTGGCAAGCAAGAGATCCTCAATTCCCAAAATCACGTTGGTGGATGTCGGACACAGGATTTGTCGGCTTCCGCATCGTGACTGAAACTCCTCTCACAAAATGAAACGACGCGATTTCCTCAAAAGTTCTGCCGCAACCGCAGCCGTGCCCCTTCTTGCCTCCCCTCTTTTTGCCACCAACAATAAAACACTGAAAGTTGGACTAATCGGATGTGGCGGCCGTGGAAAAGGCGCGGCGTTTGATGCTTTGCGCGCCGATGCCAACACGCAACTCTACGCCATGTGTGATGTCTTCGAAGACCGGCTAGAATCAGGCTTCCAAGACATTCATAACTTTGTGAACTCTGAGGGCGCTGATTTAGCCGCCGACCGCATGGATGTCCCTAAGGAGCGGCGTTTTTCTGGATTTGACGGCTACAAAGAATTACTGGACTCTGGCGTGGATGTTGTGATTTTGGCGACAACCCCAGGCTTCCGGCCAGAACACTTAGCTGCTGCCGTGGATGCCGGTAAAGATATCTTTACAGAGAAGCCGGTTGCCGTGGATGCGCCGGGGATTCGCAGTGTTCTAGAAACGGCAAAGAAAGCTTCTGAAAAAGGGCTGCGCATTGCACATGGTTTTTGCTGGCGCTCTCACTTTGGCAAGCAAGCGATTTATGAGAAAATCAATCAAGGCGCCATCGGGGATGTCCGCTTAGCCTACGCCACCTACTTGGCCGGCGGGGTTTGGTCACGGTCGACGAATGAAGGCATGAGTGAACAAGAACGGCAACTGCGGAACTGGTATTACTACACTTACCTTTCTGGGGACCACATTGTGGAACAAGCAGTGCATAGTGTGGACAAGTTGCTCTGGGCTTTTGGGGACCGCACTCCGGAGTTCGCGATTGCGCTTGGTGGGCGCCAGGCACGCACCGAGGCCAAGTACGGTAATATTTTTGATCACTTTTCCGTGGTCTATGAATACGCCGACGGCGCGCAGGCGCACTTATTGACGCGGCAGCAAAGTGGAACAGCGGGCGAAAACCTAGACCGTGTTTTGGGTGCCGACGGCATTGCCTGGATTGATGGTTGGGCGAACAAATTTCGCATTGAAGGGAAGAACCCGTGGGAGTATTCCGGTCCAAGTAATAATATGTACCAAACGGAGCACGATACATTTTTTGCTGCGTTGCGGGCCGGCAAAGATTACAACCAACTTGAGGCTGCGGCACAAAGCACCATGGCGGCCATTTTGGGCCGAATGGCTTCCTACTCAGGCA
>JAPKBM010000089.1 GCA_026421205.1 Planctomycetota bacterium | reverse complement strand
GAATCAATCCAATCCCATCATTCGCAATGTCTGGATCGGGACGGCCGCAGCGGGTGTCACAGTTTGGTGCCACGGAACCGATGTAGGAACCCAGTCGATGCTGAATGCGTTGATGCTGGTGATTCAGTAGGAAGCCCGGTTCCCAACGAGGGGATAGCCGCATTCATGCCCACAAGCCTTGCGAATCAATCCGTCTGCTTCGGTCCGTTACCCTGCATTGCCACGAGGTTGAGGAGCAGGGGTTCAGGTCCGTCCAGGGAATTCAGAAATATAAAGCGTTCAGCTTCAGCCATGGTAGCCATGTTTTTTGATAAGTGGGCCAAGGATAAACTTAGGCCCCGCTCATGCAGATGACGGGCTTCCTCATATATCCCTTGCTTGAAAAGTAACGACCCGAACCTTGAGTGAAGACTAGCCACGTTTGGGTGACCCAAGCCCCAGGCTTTTTCCAAAATCCCTAGCGACCGTTCATACAGAGGCCGGGCTTCGGTATATGAACCTTGTTCAATGTGAAGGTGGGCGAGGGCGAAAAGAGCATAAGATACATCTGGATGTTCCGGGCCTTTCGCCTTCTCGTGAATCACCAAAGCTCGCTCAAGTAGAGGTTGTGCTTCAGAATAAGAGCCTTCTTTGTGCAGGAGCATGCCAAATGGAATGAGGATGTTGGCCAGCCTGCTTTCCGATTTCCCTGAGTTTTCCACAATTGTTAGGGCTCGCTGAAACAAAGAGCGTGCTTCGGAATAATTATCTTGGTCTTTAAGAAGATTGGCGATTGATACAAGGGAACTAGCTACAAGAGAATCGGTTTCTCCAAGTTCTTTTTCTCTAATCGCTAGGGCCCGCTCAAGTAATGGAAGAGCCTCTGCGTAGAGGCTCCGAACCCTAAGAATCGAAGCAAGGTCAACAAGAGAATAGGCAACACTTAAGTGATCCGGCCCATGATTTTTTTTATTAATCGCAAGCATGCGTTCAAATACATGACCTGCCTCAACATAAGATCCTTGGCGCTTTAGAAGAGAACCATAACCCATAAGGAGAGGCGCAATTTTAGGATCTTCAGGGCCAAATTCTCTTACATAATGTGCCAGCGCACGCTCGAACAGAGGGCGAGCCTCGGCAAAGAAACCTAACTGACTAAGAGTGAAGGCAAGGCTTTGTATTAACTGCGGACTATTTGACCCCAAAGTCTTTTCCGATTCTGATAACTCTTTGCGTAACCTCTCTAGTTTGTCCAGGATTGTCTCTTTAGTCGCATCTTTAGTCGCATCTTTTCGGTGGCGATAGGCAGCTGCCAAGTCCTCTAATTCCTTGTAAACCTTGGTTTTATAAACCGATTTATTTTCCTTGGCGAAGTCAAGAATCGATTTTCCACCAAAAATATTTCTTCTGTAACCGGTTGCCTTGAGGACTACAGACACGACATCTGGATTTGTGTTGTAGCGCGCCGCCAACATCAGTGGGGTCATGCGATCACTGTCAAGAATGTTTAAATTAACCCCGGCTGCAATAAGTGCTGAGATTACTTCGGGGTTTGGGTTATACCGAGCTGCAAGGAGGACTGGGGCAGGAGCTGCGATAAACCCTTTCAACTTGGCACCTGCATTAATAAGGGCTGAAAGAACTTCTGGGTTTGGGTTATACCGAGCCGCCATAGCAAGTGGAGTCATAAATCCAGACATGGAGGTCACTGTTTCTGTTTCGGCCCCAAATTCAAGAAGCATCAAAGTCACTTTTTCGTTGTAGTTGAAAGACGCTGCGAACATCAACGGTGTCGACCCGTCCCTACTTTTTTCGTTTACATTTGACCCCGACTCCAGAAGATTTCGAATGGCCTTTGGGTCAGCTTCGTTCATCACTGCAATTGCAAGCGGAGTGAACATTGGTTTCTCCTCCGGTTCCTGAAAGAAAACCGTTGGAGTTAAGCCAAGCAAGAGGGCGCTGAGAATCACCGCCTCATTCTAAGGGGTGTAGGGATGAAGGAATAGCCGCATTTACGCCCACAACCCTTGATTTATATGGCAGAATGAGTCAGTCCCTCCCCCTTAAAAATCATGACCCGCACTCCCCTCATTCTTAGTCTCTTTATCTTATTTTCACCTTCTGCACTGGCCGCCCAGCAGCCGATTTCTGACGGCGTGCTCACTTACGAGCAATTGGACGGTGCCCGTTCGATTCCCTTTTATCCACCGTTGCCGCCAAATTCTGCTGACCTTGTGTACGACGATGGTGACTACACCGGTCATTCTCGGAACCTCCAAAATGCGGACATCATCCCAGGCTGGCCTTACTGGGCTCATCAAGTTCGCTTTACTCCAATCGCTGGAATGACGGGGGCTTTGCTCGAGTTACGGTATGTCGCCGCAGTCCAGTGGGGCACCACGGTTGATATGGATATAGCCATCCGTGACTCAACGGGCATCGAGGTGGCTTCTATGACAAGTGTCACCACCGTTCTAGATACGAACAACTGGCAGGTTCTCGATGTGTCATCACTGAACTTTATTCCTGGAAACTCTGATTTCTACCTCGATCTGCGTCCATCGAATCCCTGTGCCGGATTGAACGGCTTCACTATTCCATACAGCACAACCGGGTCAGGACGTTCCTCATTTTCTAGCAACTGTGCTAACACCTTTGCTTCTTTCGTCCCGGAGAACAAAGATCTGTTCATCCGCGCTATAATTTCGACAGATTCTTCACCGACCCTTTCAATCAGTAACTTGGTGGCGGGACAAACAGCGCTTGTAGAAATTACAAACGCTACACCAAATAATCATTCCCATTTCGCTTGGTCCATTCATGGTGGCGGACCCACTGCAACCCCTTGGGGTGATGCCATGGTCACTCCTCCTTATCACCTAAAGTTATTACCAACGGATTCGACGGGCTACGCGTCTTACATGGCAAACATTCCTCCGGCCGCCG
>JAPKBM010000044.1 GCA_026421205.1 Planctomycetota bacterium | reverse complement strand
AGATTTTGGAAGACCCGAATGGTGATATTGTGTTCAATGAATTCTTTGATTCCACCATCACACGTTTTGATATTACGCGGGCGGACGACCCGCTAACCATGCAGTTAGATGCAAACGGCTTGAACCCAGGGATGACCGATAGAGTCATTCCTCGTTATGACCGTAGACGCGAGCAGATGCACTCTATCGCTTACGATCTAGAAGGTCGCCTCTGGTACACCATTCATACGGCAAATGAAGACGGGTTAAAGGCAGCGGTAGGCTATCTAACTCCAGATTGGAGTCAGATGACCCGTTTTTCTCCGATGGGCGTAACCGCAGGTGTAGGTGCTTGGTCTGCCGCAGGAATTGCTCTGGACCCAAGTAGTGGCAATCTATTCTTCGCAGAATTTTGGCGCAAGAGAATCGGGCGCCTGAAGCATGTTGAAGAGTTGCCTTAGCCATCCGTCTGCCCTTTTGGATTCACGAGCGCAACTCTCCTGCAAGGAATCCTGCAGGGCGGTCACCCGTCTGGAGAACCCACTCAGGTCCGACCACATTCTCGATAGTGGTGCAGGCAAAGTTCTAATCTGCAGCAGCGGAGAAGAAACACAAAAGCAGAACACTAAGAAGACTAAGCATGTCCTACTCTAGCTTATGCTTCAAACCTTCGACCCCCGAAATAAGGACATTCTCATCAACATCAATGGAGTTCTTGCTCCCCGGGATGAGGCTAGGATTTCCCCCTTTGATTCTCTCGTTCAGGGTGGAGATGGTGTCTGGGAGGGGCTTCGACTTTATGACGGCAAAGTATTTCGGCTGAATGCACATTTGGACCGACTGGAGTCGTCGGCAAAGGCCATGGGCTTTTCGGAAATCCCCACCAAGGAGGTTTTGATTGAGGCCATTCAAGCAACTTTACGCGCAAACAAAATGACCGACGGGGTTCATATCCGCCTCACGCTATCTCGTGGGGAGAAAATCACTTCTGGGATGGACCCACGTTTGAATCAAAGTGGCTGCACTTTGATTGTGCTGGCAGAGTGGAAATCACCGGTCTATGACAGCACTGGAATTCGGTTAATGACCTCCAGCGTTCGCCGATTTCCGCCGGATTGCCTGGACCCAAATATTCATCATAATAATTTAGCGCAAAGTATTCTTGCGAAAATTCAAGCGAATACCGCAGGCGTGGATGATGCGCTGATGCTTGACGTCCATGGATTTGTTGCAGAAACGAACGCCACTCACGTTTTCTTGATTGAGAAGGGCGTCGTCTCTACCCCAACAACCCAGGCCTGCCCCGAGGGAGTCACGCGAGACACTGTGTTACAAATTTGTCGTGACAACAAGATCCCGTTTCATGTGGGTAACCTTTCCCTTACCCAAGTTTATCGTGCAGACGAAATGTTTTGCACCGGCACCATGGGTGAAATCACGCCCGTCATTGAGGTGGATGGGCGGAGCATCGGTGATGGGGAAATTGGCCTCCTTTCTCAACACATTGGAAGGCTCTTCCAAGAAGAAGTGAAAACGGCCGGCGACCCACTTCTTTCCTGACCCCTTCCCCTGCCCCCACGGATTCGCTAAACTTTCCGGTTACGGATGGTGGGTGTAGCTCAGTTGGTTAGAGCGCCAGTTTGTGGTACTGGAGGTCGGGGGTTCGATTCCCCTCACTCACCCCATCCGTACGCGAGGGTGGCGGAATTGGCAGACGCGCTAGATTTAGGATCTAGTACCGAAAGGTGTGGGGGTTCGATTCCCCCTTCTCGCACCAAATCATGCAGGACTCCGGCCAACGATATGATCGCCAAAAACGCCTTCTGGGCGTCGGCGAGGAAGGGCAAAGCGCTCTTCAGGAAGCCACGGTGGCTCTCGTTGGACTGGGTGCTTTAGGTTGCACCATCGCGGATCAACTCACGCGCGCAGGCGTGGGCCGCATGATTCTGATTGACCGTGATGTTGTGGACTGGTCCAATTTACAGCGTCAGTCTCTCTTTACGGAAGCCGACGCCCACCAAGCGCGCTTGAAAGTAGAGGCCGCCGCCGAACGCCTTCAGAGCGTGAATTCCAAGGTGACCTTGGTGACCAAAGCCATTGACTTAGCCGCACAGAATATTAAAGAGCATTTGCACACCGCCGACCTCGTGGCTGACGGTACAGACAACTTTGCTACGCGCTACCTTTTAAATGATTGGGCGGTGGACACTCAAAAGCCCTGGGTTTACGCGGGCGTGGTCAGCACGTATGGCATGGTGGCAAGCTTCCCGGTCGGGGCTCCCTGTTTGCGGTGCACCTATCCAGAGCCTCCCGCCACCGGAGAAACGCCCACTTGCCGAAGTGCGGGCGTTCTGGGGCCGGCCGTCGGCATGGTCGCCTCTTATGCCGCCGCCGAAGTCCTTCGCGCCCTGCTCCCGGGGGCACCTTCTGGTGAACTTGGCTTTCGGTCGTTGGACGTGTGGCAAAAAGATGCGCTCTTTTTGAAGTCTAAAACGGACGCCGCATGCCCTTGTTGCCAAAAGCACCAGTACCCGTGGCTCCACGGACAACGCGGGGTTCCTCAGGCGGAACCTCTGTGTGGTGCCGATGCTGTTCAAATACCACCACCGGATACCCTTCCTGACTTAGGGGCTCTGGCGCAAGAGCTCAAGGGCGCTGTGGATGGCTTAACGTATCAATCCGGTTATCTTCGTTTTCAAATGGACCAGTGTGATGTGGTTTGTTTTGAGGACGGACGCGCTTTGGTGCGGGGCACGGAGGATCCGGCAAAGGCGCGTGGCATTCTTGCGAAGGTTTTTGGAAGTTAATCTCTGAACATCAAGGTAGCGCGGGCGTCGGAAAAGATGGCAAGAATGGAGGACGTTCCACAGAGTCTTCCCCTTGGACATAGCCCAACTCTGCCAATGCCGCACTTTGCCCAGAAGAAAGGGCGTCGGCGTAGCAGTCTTCCGGCGCGGAGTGAAGCAGCTTTGCATATCCTGCCTCCGAGACTCGAAAGTCCCGAGAGAAACGTTGCACTGCTTCTTGGAAACGTGGGTCCTGCGGAGCTAAAGGCTGATGTTCCCCCGGGTCCGTCTGGCGGTCAAAAACCAAGTACGGTGATTGAATGGGCGGATACACATAAGCCGAGAGCTCCAGGAATCCGTTTTCAAAAGTAGGGGTCATCACTCGCAAAACCGTAAAACGCGCGTCTCGCCATGCATCACGAAGATTGAACGGTTTATCTTCATGGGCCACATACACCCGCGATAAAGCGCCCGGGCGGGGGTCGGTTTTTCCCTTCATCAAGGGCTGCAACGAAATCCCTTCGGCGTCGGCAAGGGGAGACAGACCGGCATAGTCCAGAAGAGTGGGCGCCATGTCATAAATCCGAACGACTTCCGAAAACCGCTTTCCCGACGGAATGCCTGGGCCTTGGAGATAGAACGGAATCTTGGCGACTTCGGAATACAAAGTGGTGCTATGTCCAATGCTGTCGTGTTCAAAAAATTCATCGCCATGGTCGCCGACAAAGGCAAGAATAGTGTTCTCACGCAAGCCAAGGTCTTCCAACTTCTGAAGAACTCGTCCAATGTGAATGTCCACCCAGTGAATTTCAGCGTCATACAGTGCACGAATATGTGCCAAATCTCTTTCGCCAATGCGACGAGAATACGGCGGCTTGGGACTGCGCACCTGAGGATCCGTGTACCAACCATGACCGTCGTAATCCCCTGCATAGTTTGGGTCAAAAACTTTGGCTAAACCCGGCTGTGCTTCATCGGGAACGTAATCAAAATGCGCATCAAAGAAATGCAAAAAAAGGAAGAAGGGATTCTCTTGATGTTCTTCCAAAAACTGAATGCCCGCATCCGCCACCGTGGGCGAAGAGATCACGGCCTCCGACCCCGTCCGTACTTCGGGCAAGCCGACAAGCGACTCTGCCGACACTGTATAGCGATACTCCTGGAAGCCCCGGCTGAAGCCATAACGCGAGTCTAAATAAGGCCCGGAGTAAAACCCAGCCGTTTGATAGCCCTCTTCCTGAAAGGCTTCGGCCATCGTCTTGCGAAGAGGGTCCAGCGCAAAGTGATCCGTCTCCACCCCATGCCAACGATCACTCATGCCGGTCATCAAAGCCATATGAGAAGGCAGAGTCCAGGACGTGGAACTCCAGGCGCAATCAAAAACCGCGCCAGCATCGCCGACGGCGTCCACAAAGGGGCTCACGGGGATATCAGGGGCAAATTCCGCTACCCGGCCGTACAAACCCAGGTGGTCTTGGCGCAAGGAATCTACGCTGATGAGGACCACATTGGGCCCCGGAGGCGTGGGCGAGCAAGAAGCCAAGGACAGGAAAAGTCCGCTGAAGAGGAAACGAAGTCGCATGAGACTCCAGTTTGCCATATCCCTTGGTTATTCTTCCCCTATGAAATCCCCCATCCACGCCGTGGTGCTTGCCGCCGGAAAGGGCACGCGGCTTGGCTACCCGAAGGCGGCTCTCGTCGTGCAGGACCAATGGATGCTTCCCGTCTTGATGAAAGCTCTCCGTCTTGGAGGCGCTACTCGCATCACCCTGGTTCTTTCGAAAGAAAGTCAGCAAGCCATCCAAAATCTTGGGGAAACGGGAGCCGACGCCCTTATCCTCAACCCATCTCCGGAGGATGGGCGCATGAGTTCGGTTTTCCTGGGTATTCAATCCACGCAAAGCGAAGAGGCCCTCCTCATTCACCCCTGTGACATTCCCCTTCTCTCCCCCGACGTCCTCCTCAAGATGCGTCGTGCCTGGCAAAGAGAGCCAAACCCTCAAGAACTTTTTGTCCGCCCGGTCACTTCGGCGGGCCGAGGGGGACACCCATTGTTGATCGGCGCGGATCTTGTCCCCAAACTTCAAGCACTGCCCGCAGGACAAAACCTGCGGGACTTTATGCGGCAACACTCCGAGCGTATTTTGAACGTCACCATCCCGCGCGACCCGGGCCCTTTCTTGGACGTCAACACACCCGAACAGCTTCAACTCCTCGAGACACTCTTACACCCTGACTCATGTTCGCCCTCCTAATTCCTCTCCTGTTCCCGCAAGATCTTCCCGCGGACGCACGCACGGCCGCTTGGCAATTGCATCAAGAGGCTCCCCCGTCCTCTGCCATTTGGGTGCAACGCTGGAAGGCATGTCCACAAGAGAAAAAGGGCCATCTCTTTGACGCCATCATCCGTTCCCAGAGCAAGACGGATCTCAAAGAATTCCTCCAACAAATCACGGAAGAGGAACAGGAATCGTTTTCAAAAAGTTTGCAAGAGGACTACCGACGCCTTCAAATTCGCCATGAAATCCTTCCCGCAACAAACGGCGAGCGCCTCTATCGCGTACTCCAGCAAGAAATTGCGCGCGGGTGGGTTGCGTCTCCCCAACACTTTCTCACGCTCCTCAAAAAATTCCCCTCCCTCCGCTCCCCGCTTTTAGAGCAGCGAGTCGCACACGGATTCCCGGCGGAGCCCCTCCGCACATTCCAAGAAATTGAGAAAGGCTCGTGGACTGCTGGACAAAGAGCCCTCGCCGCACTTCTTCTCTTGGATTCAGGAAATACGCAGGCCCAACACGCCATCACAGTCTGGGAAACTTGGGTGGCTACCCCTCTTTCCAGTCGGCAAAGCCAACTCTTGGAAGACGGACTCTACCGCCACGTTTTCCTGCTTAACCCGCAAAGCATTGTGCCAGCACTCGAAAACGCGTCGACATCGGCGCTGACTCGTGCTTGGAATTTTCTCTTGAAAGCGCCCGCGGCATTGAACCATGATTTATTGCTGTCCGCGGCGTTCTCCCCCAAACAGCCCGAAGCTCTTCGCAGTAAAGCTATTTTGATTTTGCTCCGAGGCCAAGGTGAACAGACCGCGCAAGAACTTCTGCCCCTTTTACGGTCAGGTATTTCCCCCACGCTTCTCCAATCTCTTCTTGCCGGCTACCGAAGCTGGGCCAACACCCCTGGGTTGACTTTGGCGTTGCAAAAACTCTTGCCGTCCATGCGCCGCCCGGAAGCCGCCCTTACCATTGAGCTATTACTCTCAGCGAACTCCGGCGTACACCACGCTGAACTTCTCAAAAACTTGGCGCCCTTTAAGGCCAATGAGCGCAAACGCATTGCTCAAGCCTCCTGGTTTTCCCGGCAAGACTCCAGTTTGCTGCCCGTGTACTGGAGTTGGACCCAGCAAATTGCTTCGGACTGGCAAACGCTCGCCCGCACGGTTTTACGAGAAGCGATTCCAGAAGAAGAGATTGCTAACGGCTACGCCGAGCGCATTGCCAACGCCCCCACACTGGCCTTACGTTTAGCCCTCCTGAAATCCCTCCGCATGTACCGAACGGATGCCGCACTCATCGTTTACGCAGACTGGTTACAAAGCGAAGAAGGGCGCCATCACCCGCAGGCAGCCGAAATGGCATCGGCGTTAGTTCCGGAAGAAGGTGCCCAAGGCCTTTTTCTGTCTTGGTGGGAAAATCAAAAAAATCTCACCGAGGCCCAATTGGATTGGGCTGCTATGGCCCTCACACCGAGCCACCAAGAAGCACGCGTACGTCTTTACCAACGGTGGGAGGATTTCACGGACCAAAAACGTATTCCCACTTTGGTTCGTCTCGGAGAAAAATCCACCTTGGCCGATTACAAAGAATGGGTGCAACTCCTTCTTGACGAAACGGCATCCGATGTGGTGCGTCGCATGACGGTGGTGCAACTCACCAAAGCTCTGCCAGCATCGGAAATTGAATTATTGCAGATCTTTCCCGCCTTGCTTAACCGCACCAAAATGAGTTCGTTGCCGAACGGGCCTTGGACCAATTTGCTTACCGCAATCGGGCAAGTCGGCACGCCTCTTCTACGGGAAAAGGCGCAAGAGTTCTTGGAGCAACTCGGTGCAAAGAATGACCCACGTTATGAATTACGAGCGGCTTGGTACCGCGGGCGTTCCGCTTCTCCAGACCCAGATCATTTTTCTACTTTACTCCAAGAGCTTCGCACGGAGCTAGAAGCCCTCTATCAACCTCTCCTCGCCGACGGCCTCCCGGACACCCGTGCTATCAAGAGAGCCCGGCCACTCTTTTTCCCCGTACTCCAGACCTTCGAAGCCCACGGCACTCCGTCGGCGGACGCGCTCTTTCTGGAAATTCTCCCGTCATCTGCCATCATCGGGAGTCGGGAACTTCTTTGGATAACGCAGAAGACCTTGGGGGACTCTTGGCCCTTATCGAAAGCCTTCTTAAGGGAGTTCCTTGAGGCAACCGAGCCACGTTTTTCTCCTCTTCGCGAGAACTTAGCAAAAGAAAACCCTCTACCTTTTCCTCTTCACACGCAGGCTGAAAGTTTTTACCAAGCACTCGAAGCAGAGTACAACTTAGGAAACCCTGTCCGCCATTCTGAACTCCAAGAACGCGCGCGACTTGCCGTCAAACGCTGGCCCATGGATCGCCGTGCCTTTCTTTGGTCCGGCTGGCTTCATCTTGCCGCACTGGACCTCCCCCAAGCCACGGCGGACTTTCATGCGGCTAACAAACGTTCGGGGTTTCATCCATACACCACTTTGGAGTCACGACTCGGCCTCTCCATGATTCGCCAAGTGGAAGCCCCTTCCTCTCAAGCACTCCAAGACTTCCTTCTCAAGGAATCCCAAGCCAGCGCACTTCTCAAGGCGCGTTTACCTGACGCCTTCCAGCCTGTTTTTATCCCATATCGAGCCCTCCTTCCCCAGGAAGAATAGGCACATAAAAAAGGCTCCACCTCCGAAGAGATGGAGCCAAAGAAGAATCAGAGGTTCTTACTGAACCGCGATTGCATGCGAGTTAGTGAGGTTGCCCACACCACCCCCAAGCAATTCGGCACACTGGGTGTACACCATGAGTCCTGCCGCTCCCGAAGGAATGTTCATTGCCAAGGCAGCAACACCCGCAGAATCACAGCCAACCGTAGCAACTTGCTTAATCGGGTTACTCATGTCCACATCACCGAATGGCGTAGATACAGGACCAGAGCCGGTGAGGGAGTAAGCAAATATGACGCTACTTGCAGGATCACAGCCACTGACAGTGAAGTCAGCCACCTGACCAGCAACCAAGTTAGTGACCACGTAGTTGGGGCCACCACCACCGGTGCCACCATCATCCACGTTGACATTGTCCACACTCCACTCGTTGGCGTAATCGCCCGTGTAATGGAAGCCGAGTTGCATGCCAAATGTGCTGCCGTAACTAGAAAGATCAACATCTGTCTCGAATGTTCCCGAAGCAGCGTTGGCGTCGGTGTAGAGGTTGGTCCAAGTCAAACCACCGTCCATCGTTGCTTCGACCGTGTTTTCGTATCTCCAAGTTGCGTAGGTCTGCGTATTGCTGAAGTGCAAAGCAGGTGCTGCAGTGGCGGAAAGGTCAATCACTGATGTCATCAAGGTGTTGTCATTCCAACCGTTATAGTCGTCGTGCCACGCGTCCTCGTAACTTTCTTCCCAACCAAGGTCATTGCCGTTGTTGAGCTCGGTCCAACCTGCTGGAGGGAACGTACCGCTCGAGAAATCCTCGAAGAACACGGAACCTGGAGGAGGGCCGCCGCCGCCACCCATACCGGAATCGTCTACTTGCATATGATCGATGAACCACGCATTAGCGTAGTCACCCAAATAATGGAAAGAGAGGTTGACACCAGCCATACCATCGTAAGCAACTAGGTCTACATCCAAAGGGAAGGTTCCGGAGTTTGGATTGCTTTCCGTATAAACTACGGCAAAGGTCAATCCACCATCTAAGGAGACTTCCACGCTATTTTCATAACGCCAAGAAGCGTAGACTTGGTCATTTGAACCATGCATGGCCATATTAGAAAGACCACTAAAGTCCATCACGGGCGTCATAAGGTGGTTGTCATTCCAACCACTAAAGTCGATGTGACCGGCATATCCGAAGCCATCGGGCTCCCAGCCAAGGTCATTGCCGTTATTGAGTTCGGTCCAGCCAGAAGGAGGCACAACGCCTGCACTAAAGTCTTCGGAAAGTACCACGTTTTGAGCGGAGGCCCCAGCTGCAAGAGCAAGAACCGAGCCCACAAGGAGGAGGTGTTTTTGAAACATTTTTTTAGGGAAAATGGGGAAAATGGGGAAAGGGATGAGAAATCTCTACCCTTTCAGAAAGGGCACAATCAAATATACACCAAATAAACTAAAATGGGGGAGGATATAACGAAAAAAAGGAACTTGGATTACGCCCTAAGCCCCTAATAGCCCCTAATAGCCCCTAATAGCCCCTAATAGTCCGAAGTGCAGGCCTTGAGCGCGCGCCGGCAAAGAACTCGTGCCATTTTCTTACGGTAGGCGGGAGACATTGAGGTGTTTTTCATGGGTCGTACCGCCAGGAAGAGGGCCTCGGCGGCCGCCTCAATATGCACCTCCGTCAATTCTCCGCCTTCTAAGGAAGCAGAAATCTCTGGATAGAGACAAGGAACCGAAGCATATGCCGTTGTGGCTAAACGAGCCTGAACCACCTTGCCATCTTTCCATAGGACTGCTGCAGCTACCCCGCCCTCCGGGAAATCAAAAGTTTTTCGAAGGCGGAGCTTTTGGTACGCCACGGTCCAATTACCAGCCTCCTTCGGAAGTTCCGCTCTCAAGAGGATTTCTTCTTGTGTCTTGTCTTCATACCGACGGATTCCATCTTCTGCATAAAAGTTAGAAGCAGGCACCGTTCGCTCACCCGATGGGCCAGCAAGAACAAAATTTGCCCCATAAGCTAAAAGAACCGGCGCCATGTCTCCACTGTAGGCCGCGACACAAAGGTTTCCCGGGTACGGCAGCACACGACAGACATCAGCCTCTGCCTTTAAACACGAACCGTGCGCTCGACGCCATTCTAAGGTTTGATTGAAGTGCCAGCAACGCGTGTCCAAAAGAAGGTTCCCCCCCAGCGTGGCCGTTCGGCGGATTAGTGGGGAAGCGATGACTGAAGCGGCATAAGAAAGGGCTGGGAAATCCTTTTGAAGGATGGGGTCCTGTTGGATTTCATACAAGGTTCTCCCGGCTGCTAAAGTGCCCGCCCCCCCCTGTAGCTCTACAGTTTGTCGAAGAGAAATGACTTTTTGGGGAACGTTAATACCCCATTTATAGTTACACAAGAGATCGGTGCCGCCGCCCATCCAATCGAACGACGCATCACCTTCTAAAGAGGTCCAAGCTTCCTTGAGGGAACGTGGCTGTTGGAGATCAAGGTCAGGAATTTGCACGGCGCGCCTCCAATTTTTTCTTTTTTTCTAAAGCCTTCAAAACTCGTTCCGGAGTCATGGGAACTTCGGTCAAACGGATACCGACTGCATCGTAGACCGCATTGGCAACCGCAGGGATGATAGGCGCCAAGGCACCTTCCCCGCATTCCTTTGCACCCATTGGGCCTTCTGGGTCACAGGACTCCACCACAATGGCTTCGATGTACGGGGTATCCAGAGGAGAAAGTATTTTGTAGTCCAATAAGTTGGGGTTTATCAATTGCCCCCCCGAAGTAAACAACATTTGCTCCGTCAGTGCCTGCCCGAGACCCATATGAACGGAGCCCTCAATTTGACCCTCAACCGCGGTTCGGTTCAAGGCCATGCCACAATCGTGAGCTGCCCAAACATGCTTCACCCGTATGTGTCCGGTTTCTTCATCAACCGAAACTTGTGCAACAAATGCCTGGTATGAATAACTCGGGGACAAACCAGCTCCACTTCCTTTAAAAGCCCCGCCAAGTTTGGGTGCACGGTAAATCCCCTTTGCAATCAAAGCTCCGTTGTTCGCCAAAGCCTCGGTCAACGCATCCATAAAGGAAACAGAAACGGTGGCGTCTGACTTGTGCAAATAGGTTTCTTCCGGGCCGCGACAAAATCCACCGGCGGGCAAACCGGTCAAACGTGCACAGGCCGCTTGAAGTTTTTTGAGAATATTTTGCCCCGCTTCTAAGGCCGCATTACCAGCCATGAAAGTCACACGACTTGAGTAGGACCCTAAATCTAAAGGTGCTGTATCTGTATCTTTCGCAAAAACTCGGCACCGTTTCATGGAAACGCCCATGGCCTCTGCAACACATTGCGCCAAAACCGTGTCAGACCCTTGGCCAATGTCCGCCGCCATGGAGTGGATGGTGACACCTCCGTCCCCATCTATTTTGACATGAACCGTCGATTGTGGAGTCTTGGTTCGGTGAATAGGTAACGCAGAGCCGGAAATGTAGAAACCGCAGCCAAGACCAATCCCCTCACCGGAAGGGAGTTGCCGAAACTTCTTGCTCCACCCAGAACGTGCACGGGTCTTCTCCAAACACTCCACGAAACCTGTAGTCGTGATGCGCAAATGATTCCGGGTGGTTGAGTTCGGCGGAAGTGCGTTTTGAAAACGAAGGTTAAAAGGGTCCATGTCTAATTGCTCCGCCAATTCATCCAGCGCCGTTTCCAGATTGAAGCGTGCATTTACTGCGCCATGGCCACGCATGGCACCACAGGCAGGTTTATTTGTATAAACCCGACGGCCTCCGTAACGCACCGTGGGCATTCGATAGGGACCTTGTGCCAAAATTCCGTTGTAGTACGTGGTCACAACCCCAAAGGAACCCCAAGCCCCCCCGTCGATGAGAGAGCGTGAATCCAGACCGAGTAAATTACCGTCCACGTCTGCTGCAAGTTTCAAAGAATATTCCGTAGGATGCCGACCGTGATTATTCAAAAAAACTTCATCTCGATCGAAAATAACGCGTGCGGGCCGCGAAGTTTTCCTAGCGAGTAATGCAGCCACCATTTCATGAGGGAATGGATCTGATTTACCACCGAAGCCCCCACCCACCAGTGGCTTATAAATCCGAATTTTGTGCATCGGCTCGTCGAGAACTTTGGCGAGCGCGCGATGCAGGTAGTGTGGGACTTGCGTTGCCGAGTAGACCGACATCCGCTCGTTGGGCTCTGGGACTGCAATACAACCAATGGGCTCTGTAAACCCATGGTTAATGCCATCAAAAATGCAATCTTTTTCAATCACATGGGCTGCTGAAGCAAAGGCGCCGTCAACGTTTCCAAATTCCTGGTCCACTTCTTTATGAATGTTCGTTCCATTGACCGTGCCCTCATGCAATGGATCTTCCGTTTTCTTAAGAGCATCCTTAGGTCGAAGAATTGCGGGAAGTTCCTCGTACTCAACCCTTACTCGAAGCGCCGCTTCCCGCGCGGCCTCTTCAGTCTCACACGCCACGGCAGCCACGATAGCCCCTGAGTACAAAACTCTTGGAGCCGGCAAAGCTGTTTCATCTTCCGAAATGGGAAGTACACCAAAGCGAGTCCCGGTACCCAGTTCCCCGGGGACAAGACTAGAAACAAAACCGCTGACTTTTTCTGCTTCAGTTAAATCCACCGCAAGGACTTTTCCATGTGAAATGGTGGAACGTACCATCCGCACAAAAAGTGTGTGCGGAAATTTCATGTCTTCAATATAGACCCCAGAGCCCGTAACTTTTTCCGGAGCGTCGACCAAAGGGATACGACTGCCAACGGTCGATACAAACTTATTCACGAATCCCTTCCTTTGCGGAAATCTTAGCGCAATCTTGCACCGCTTGAATAATTTTCACATAACCCGTACACCGACATAAATTCCCTGCGAGCGCTTCTTGGATTTCCTCACGAGTGGGCTGCGCGTTCTCACGGAGCAAGGCGTCGGCGGTCATCAAAAACCCGGGAGAACAAAACCCACACTGACTGGCCCCTGCGTTCGCCCAACATTCTTGTAGAGGGGCAAATCGTTCGGTGCCTGAGAGACCTTCGATGGTACGAATTTCTTTCCCCTCAACCTCTGCCGCTAAAGTCAAGCAAGAAAGAAGAGGCTCTCCATCAACCTGCACCGCACAACATCCACAAGTGCCGAGGTCACACCCTCTCTTTGTGCCGGAAAGCCCGAAAGAATCCCGAAGGACATCAAGCAAAGTAGACGCATCACGCGCCAACACCTCCTTGAGATGACCGTTGACACGAAGACGAAGAATGCGCTTGGGGGAGGACATGGAGAAACGAGGGTCTAGTTTACCGCGGTGTCGGTAAATTCCATCGATAGATCGGGGCTTGGAGAAGTGCCAAAATGTCTTCGAACAAGGCATCCGAAAGTGGGTGAGCCAAGGGAGGGTGCAATGGGAAAGACGGTAATTGCAGTGCTGGCGTAAATTCTGCAACCTCCGTGCCCTTCAAAAGAAAGAAGCCAGCAAAAAGCCAGGATTGCTGATCTAGAAAACCGGAAACCCCAGATTTCAGTTCCCGAGCAAGACCAAACAAGTAATTCTCTCGAGGAATTCCGGGGGGAAGTTTTCGAGAGGCTAGAAGCCAGAGTGGGTGAAACCGTTGCCGCTCTGCTGGCGAAGCCTTGCCCAAAACTCCCTGGAGAAATGTCAAATCTTCTCTTTGACCTGCAAGCGCCAAGATGGCCGCCGCGGGCCAAGAATCCAAGGGACTCTCTGGAGATTTCAATACATGAGCGCGCGCTGCAGGTAAGCGTAAAATAGCAATGGTTTGGGCTGCCTCAAAATCCTTCACGGCATACAACAAGATGGCGGAGGCTTCGGCACGAGAAAATACAGCTAACTTAGGGAGAGGCCAAGTTAATCCTAACTCGGGAAGGAGTCCCCATAACCAAGCAAGGCCATCGGCGTCTCTTAGATGAGATTGAAACCAAAGAAAGGACTTTGCCTGCTCTGGTGCAGTCAACTCTCTTAAGGCAAAGACCCGCGCGATTCCTTCCCCTGCCAAAGGAAGGCGTTTCCACTCTTTGGCCGCTCGCGCTGGACTCCGACGGGCCGCAAATTCCCAAGCCTGAGGAATTCGCAGTCCCTCTTGATTCCACGCTTCTGCGGGAACCGGTGCGCTGTTCGGCAACAAAGATGCAAAAGCCGCAGAAGAAAGCCCAGCAGCAGAAGCCAGGTCAAAAGTGAGCCCCGAGGTCTCTTGTAGTGCAAGAATAAGCTGCGCCGTCGCTAAAACCTCAGGCGACTTTTCTTTCTTTAGAGAATTCAATAAGGCATCTGGAGGAACTTGCTGGGCTTGACAAAGCAGGCCTTGCAGAAGGCAAAGCCGCTCATAAGAGTTCGATGCTCTTTCCAAATCCTCACGGATTTCTTTTCCCGCCTCTGGGTGAAGCATTCCATAAAGAAGGAGAGCGAACGGTTTCTTCGAATCACTGCGCGTTCGACGCCCGGCAGCTTGACTTAATGCTTTCCAGAATTCCGGAGTATCGCGAAGAGAGGCAGCAAGCAGGAGGGCCCGTTGGCGCTCTGGAGTTCCTTTCTTCATATTTTTGAAAAGCCACGCATCCATCAAATTCCCTCGCTGCGCCAAATCCATCGCTGCTTCAAGGCGTACTTTTGCCTCTGAATAATCTAAAAGTTGAAGGACCTCTTGGGAGGGGGACTGCCCTACAAGAGGACTTGCCACCCAACTCAACGCACAAACTCCAAGAACACTCCGCCATTTTCTCATGGCAACAGGATACCGAGAATCCTTACGGC
>JAPKBM010000088.1 GCA_026421205.1 Planctomycetota bacterium | reverse complement strand
ATAGCGGTCGGAAATCAATCGAGCAGCCCGAAGTCCCCAGGCACCGACGGAGCCCGTTTCGTAGAGCTTGAGCCCTTCTGCTAGATGCCAGCTCTGGTCATTGATAACATCAATGGAAGAGAATGTAGCTGAACCAAAAGAGCGGACCCAGCGTGACTGATCCACATTAGCCATTCCCTCCGCATGGTAATCCGCAGCGACTGCATTCGATTGACCGTTGATTAAAAAGGCATCCCCGCAGGCCACATAGTTAACCAAACTAATCTGTTGGGTCTGTCCCGTTTTGTCAAGGAGTAACTCAAATGCGTAATCATGGAATCCCGCTTCAATGGTGGGTGCGAAAGAAAATGAAGGGGCGCCGTTGGAGTAATCCAAGTCAGCAACAGCTGTTGACCACGGAAAGCCATCCTGAGTCACCACCAGATGGATGCGACTAAAATTCGGAATAAGGACAGTTCCTGAGACTGGAACGATCGCCTGGTTAGTTGCTAAATCTCGTGAATAGAGCTGACCAGGAATTGGACCCTCATCTAGGCTAATTAATTGTGCCGACAGGAGGGGGCAAATGAGGCAAAAAGACCCAAGGCCGAAGAAAACTTTCACCATTCAATTAGCATACCTTAAAATTGAGTACTCAGCAGGGGCATTTTCTATAATCGATGAATATTTCGCCACACACTTCTTCTTGCCCCATGCATTTTTTGGGGATGCACTATCGGTAGTATGAACCATTCCTCTGCACCCAAAGTACACATTGCTGTCAGTGTTGATTGGGAGGGCCGCGAAATAAGTGACGAAAACATGGACGCCTTTTCTAGTTTTCGCATGGTGCACCCTGATGTTCCGCTCACCCATTTTTTAAATGCAGCTTATTTTTGTAAAGATGGTGCAGATGCCCAAGTGGTCGCTCAGCGAATAGGTGCATTGTTGCATGAAAAAGACGAATTGGGGTTACACATTCATCCCTGGAAATCTCTAGTTGAATCAGCAGGAGTGACTTTTCGCAGCACGCCAACTATCTGGGGGGTTGATCGACCAGAGCGAAAAGGCTGGCCAGACCCAGGTCATGATGTTTCAGTCGAGTCATATACGACCGATGAATTTCAGAAGTTGGTGGCATATTCCACTTCCATTTTAGAAGCCAACGGTTTTGATTTGTCGAATTCATTCCGAGCAGGTGCATGGTTGGCTGGTCCTCGTGTCCGCGAAGCGATTCGGCGCGAAGGGTTCGTGGTTGATTCGTCGGCTACGGACACTAAATGGCACACAAAAATTTCTCAGTACGCTCTTCCCCAGATGATTCGCGAAATTTGGCCCGATGTTACTAGCATCACCCAACCGTTTTTGATTTCAACTCCGGCCGGGGATTTGTTGGAGATGCCCGACACTGGGGCTCTTGCTGATTATGTAAGCGCGGAGCAAATGGCCGGGCACATTAGCGATGCCGTTGCGCGGCTAGACGGGGAGGATCGTTATGTGCACATCGGATTCCATCAGGAAACCGCTGCGAAGTACATCCCCAGAGTAATAGAGGCACTTGAGATGGTGAAGAAGCAACATTCCAGGAGTGTCGTTTTTGAAACCCTTGAAAGTTCAGCCTATGCTGCGAAAAAGGACCTTTGTGATAACAATAAAGACGACCATCGATAATCAACCCACCTTTTTAGGCCGTTGCCTTGGAGGGGGCATAGTACTGAGAATGAACCAGTTGAAGAATCAAATGAAATATCGAAGTTTATTGTTAGGGTTCTCCCTCCTTTCTTCTTGCCAAAGTGGGGTGCCGGTGAAGGAGGATTTTGTGAAAATCCAAAGAGCCCAAGAAGCGCTTGAACTTCCAACAGTCCAAGAAGTTTTCATACCAAGCACATTGGATGATCACCTCCAACCGGCTATGTTTTATGCACCATCACGGGAGGGGCTAACAAAACTAAGCCCACTTTTAGTTTCCTTGCACACTTGGAGCTCAAACTATAAACAGAAATTACACCAGCCCTTAGAGGATTATTGCTTAGCAAATGGGTGGGCTTATATTCATCCTAACTTCCGGGGTCCAAATCGAAACCCCCACGCCACCGGTTCCAAACGGGCCGTCCAGGATGTGTTGGATGCGGTTGACTATGCTCGAAAACACGCCGAAGTGGATGAGGGGCGTATCTTCTTAATTGGTGCCTCCGGAGGTGGTTACATGAGCTTGCTGATGGCAGGACAAGCACCTGATTTATGGGCCGGAGTTTCCGCTTGGGCGTCCATAGCCGACCTTGCCGCGTGGTATGCCGAAACCCATGAGCGTAGACTGAAATACGCCCGCGAAATTCTTCTTTCTTGTGGGGGAGCTCCGGGTTCCTCAGCGAAGGTGGATGAAGAATATCGGCAACGCTCTCCCCTGACCCATTTGTCGCATGCCAAGGGTCGAGTTCGTTTAGATATCAACGCCGGAATCCGGGATGGCCATCGGGGAAGCACTTCTATCCGACATAGTCTGCTCGCTTTTAACGCGGTAGCGGAATTGGAAGACCAGTTTTCAGAAAATCTGATGGCAGAATTGGCGAGCAGTCCGACTTGGCCGCCAGGGTTGGCATCTGCCATTTCAGACTCGTCCTATGGAGATAAGCCTCCATTGTTGCGGCGGTCTTCCGCGCTTGCTCGTATCACTATTTTTGACGGCGGCCATGAGATGCTTCCGGCTGCCGCCCTTCATTGGCTTGCTCAGCAGGGGAAGGCGAAGGCGCCTAGGCCGTCATTTTCCACGTCGCCGAATTAAAGATTCGCTGTATTGTGAGAATGTTCAATGTCATCTCATGCCCCACTTCCTTGATCCTTGCCGCTTTTGTAGCGTTCATTCCCCCCATTCAGTCATGGTGTTCCCGTCCGCCCATCGTGTTCGCAAGCTAATCTAAGATGAAAGGGTTACAAATCAAAGCTTATGAAGACAAATGTCATAAACAATTTAGAGATATCTCTTTAGATTGGTTGCTTAAATATGATTTATATGAAG
>JAPKBM010000043.1 GCA_026421205.1 Planctomycetota bacterium | reverse complement strand
GAGGGCCATCATCAGTCCAAAGCTAGCCCAAGCGTTCGCGGAACGAATATGGCGTGGCTTAAAACGGGGCGCGGTCGTGGGAGGTGTTGGCGAATTTGCTGCGGCGGAAGTCTCCACAACTTTGAAATCTTGTGGGAATGACTCGGTAGGCTTGTCCTTGTTTTCCATGGGAATTACTATGCTGGATTGAGGTTGGCAATTTTATCTTGACGATCAGCCACGACTAAGGCTTCAAAGATGCTGTCTAAATGACCTTCCAAAACCTTCTCAAGGCTAAAGTTAGCACCTAGTCGGTGGTCCGTCACTCGATTCTGAGGCCAGTTATACGTACGTATTCTTTGACTTCGGTCTCCGGAGCCCACTTGGGAACGGCGTTGCTCGCTCCGCGCAGCCTCTTTTTCTGTACGCTCAATTTCATAGAGCCGGGCACGTAAAAGATTGAGCGCCATTTCCTTATTTCGGAGCTGAGATTTCTCTACTTGGCATTTCACAGAAATGCCGGTGGGAAGGTGAACGACGCGAATTGCAGAAGAAGTCTTATTCACGCTCTGCCCCCCCGGTCCGCCAGAGCGCATTGCCGTAATCTCCAATTCATCCATATTCAGTTCAAAATCGACATCCTCTACTTCTGGCATCACCGCCACCGTTGCCGCCGAGGTGTGAATTCTTCCCTGTGTTTCGGTAGAGGGTACACGTTGGACACGATGCCCCCCACTTTCATAACGAAGAAGGCGAAAAGCATCTTCTCCAGTCACCTTCAAAACAGCCTCCTTGTACCCCCCCATATCCGACTCGCTGGACTCCACGAGCTCAGCCTTCCAACGACGACTGTCGGCGAAGCGCTGATAAATTCGGACAAGGTCTGCAACAAAAAGCGCAGCCTCATCGCCACCTATTCCAGCACGAATTTCAAGAAGGGCGGGTTTATCCACGTCCTCATCATCCTCAAGAACTCGGTCAAGAATTTCCTCTTCCAGTTTCGCCACTTTGACCTCCAAGGCTGGAATCTCCTCCAGGGCCAACTCCGCCATATCCTCGTCCTCGCCAGATGCAAAGATTTTGTTCTCTTCAAGCTCAGAAGCGAGAGACAAGTAACGCTCCCAAGGCTCAAGCGTCTTTTGAAGTGCGCCTAACTCCTGGAGTTTCTGCGGGAAGTTAGCGCGTTTCGGGGCTGCGGGGCTTGCTACTTCTGTTTCAAGCTCTTGACGCCGAGCCAGAAGCTCATCCACCCGGGAACTAAGGATCTCCGTGAGGTTCATGAATGCTCCTAAAAAGAAAGGAGCGAATTGAACCTAAGAACTCTTTCGGACATACCGCTTATTAAAGCGATCTACCCGCCCAGCAGCATCAACGAACTTCTGCTTCCCGGTAAAGAAGGGGTGACAGGAAGAGCAAACTTCTACATGAATTTCCTTCATGGTGCCCCGTGTCGTAAATTTGTTTCCGCAACCACACTTGACGTTGCAGTCTGCGTAATCTGGATGGATTCCTTTTTTCATGATGCAAGAGGCCCCGCCGAACGAGGACCCCGATTTTAACGTCAATCTCTTCCAAGGCAAGCCCTAGCCTCCCTCAATAAGGAAAGAACACTGGGAATGTTCAGACCGACCACTGTTTGTTCTTCTCCGCGGAGCACCGTAGCGAAACGGCCGACGGCGCCCTGGATACCGTAGGCCCCTGCCTTATCCTTCCATTCCGTGCCAGAGAGGTAGGAGTTCAACCATTTTTCAGGAATCTCCTCAAAAGAAACCTCCGCAGAATCCGCCAAAGTGAGGACGGAAATACCCGGACATTTCAAAGCTACTCCGGTCCAAACTTGGTGTTTCTCACCCGAAAGCCGCTGAAGCATACGTCGGGCATCCCCAGGTCCGGTAGGCTTGGGAAAGAAACTGCCCTGCTGGAAGACCAAAGTATCCGCCGCAAGAATCCAATCTTCCGGACGTTTCAAGGCCCCAGCAAGCGCCTTTTGCACGGCAAGTTCTGCCACACGACCCCCTGGTTCGGCACAGATGGAGGACTCTTCGACAAGGGGGTCGAGAGTCACAAAGGGGATGTCGGCCTGCTTTAAAAGGGCGTGACGTCGAGGGGAAGTGCTGGCCAGAACGAGCGTCCGCGCCATGGGCTAAGACTTTTTCTTGGCTACTTTTTTCTTGGCTACTTTTTTCTTGGCTACTTTTTTCTTGGCTACTTTTTTCTTCGTTGCCTTTTTAGCCACGTCCTTGGCAGAACCCTGCGATGCCTCTTGTAAATCTGTGGACAACGGTAGGCCAATTTCTTTCACAAGCTCAGCCAATTCCGCCAACTTCTTTGTCTTTCTCTTCTTCCAGATCATTTGAAAGATCTTTGCGCGCCTGCCTTCGGGGTGCTTTGGGTCACAACCCAAGGCGGCTAACATCCTTAAAGTAATAAAATTTGAGAACATCGCCTCTCCTGCAGTAACCGGATCAAGATACTCCCGGACATCGGCTTCTTTCGGATTAGTCTTCACTAAACCCAAACGCGCAAAGAAACGCTTGATGTCTTTGCAAAGAGGAACGCCCGGCACTTCCATCGCGTCAAGGTCCAAAACGGAGGCCGTATGAAGAGGGGCCATCTCCAAAGAGTCTAAAAACTTGTCTCTCCGCTCACTGGTTGCATCATACAACCAATCAATTTCCATATGGTTTTGTAGGCCGAAGACCCTTCGCAAATATTCTTGGGCCAAAACGGCACGTTCTTCCGCCAATGCAACACGCTTGACCTTAAGAGCCTGAACCACCTCAAAGTGACGCGCCACCCGAACAGCATTCCAATTTCCGAAAGTGCTGTAAAGCGCCTTGACCGCCTTTTCCGACGTCGCGTAAGTTCCTTCCAATTGAAGAAGCAAGGTCAATAGACGCTCCAATGCTGTCACAGACTCAGGGCGAGGAGTGACTTGTGAAACGTCGGCACTGAGAAGAACCAAAAGGTTTTCTAGCTCACCAACTTTGGTTGCCGTTGCAGCCATTGCCGAAAATTATTCCGTCGAAGAGTCTGAAGAATTCGCAGGGCCCTGCTTCAACGAGACACCTCGTGTTTTCAGCAAGGACGCCACAGTTGGGCTAGGTTGAGCGCCGACGGAAAGCCAATACTTGGCGCGCTCTTCATTTAGAACAAAAGCGTCTTCGCGAGATTCCACATGAGGATCATAATGCCCCAATTCTTCAATGGCACGACCATCACGGCGAGTGCGCTGGTCCATGACACAAATGCGGTAGAACGGACGATTTCGGCGTCCGAGTCTTTTTAAACGTAAGGCTACGGCCATAGAGGCTAGTGTTTTTTCTTTGGTGGGAGAACCCCGGGGAATCCAGGCATACTTGGAAGACCACCTTGGCTTTGCATTTGTTTGAGAAGGCGCTTTGTTCCGCGACCTCCTCCAAACATCTTGCCCATGGACTTCATCTGTTTTTGCATTTGCTGGAATGAACGGTAGAGACGATTGACGTCGGACACCTCCGTTCCCGAACCACGTGCGATGCGGCGGCGGCGACTTCCGTCAAGAACCTCCGGATGGAGGCGTTCCTTTGGAGTCATGGACAAAATGATTGCTTCAATGCGCGCAAATTCACTGTCATCCACGGATTCCAAAAGGCCCGACATTCTACCCGCTCCTGGCAACATGCCCAACATCTTCTTCATTGAACCCATTTTGCGAATCATTCGGAACTGGTCAAGGAGGTCCTCCATGGAGAGCTTCCCTTGCATCATGCGCATGTAATCCTGAGTACGGTCCTTCTCCTCGACTGCTTCCTGCGCCTGCTCCACAAGTCCGACAACGTCTCCAAGGTCTAAAATCCGGCCCGCAAGACGCCCAGGGTCAAATTCCTCTAAATCTGTGGGGGTTTCGCCGGTTCCAAGGAAACTCACGCCGATTCCAGTAATTTCTCGGATGGAGAGCGCCGCGCCACCCCGAGCATCGCCATCCATTTTGGAAAGAACGATTCCATGGAAAGGAAGGGCGTCGGCAAAGGCTTTGGCGGACTCGACAGCGTCTTGCCCGGTCATCGCATCTAAAACAAGATAAGTGGCGTCGGGCTGAATCGTTTGATGCATCCCTTGAATTTCTGCCATAAGCGCCGCGTCCACGTGAAGACGGCCAGCCGAGTCAACGATTAAAGCGTCATAGCGCCCCTTTTTTGCCACAGCCAAAGCTCGCTTGGCAACGCCGATAGGGTCTACCCCCGGCCCAGGTTGCTCCGCGTGGACGTCCAACCCCAACTGCAATCCAAGTTGTTGAAGTTGGTCCACAGCGCCTGGCCGCTGAAGGTCACACGCCGCGAGAAGCACGTTTCGGTTCTGTCGTTTCTTTAGCCAAAGCCCTATTTTCGCGGCGCTCGTCGTCTTTCCGGCGCCTTGCAAGCCGGCGAGAAGAAGCACCATAGGGTGCCCGGGATTTTTGGGGAGCGCCTCCTGCTCCGGCCGCATGAGACGAGTTAGTTCCTCCTGAAATGCGTGCGTGGCCTGCTGCACTCCCGTTACGCCATCGAGTCGTTCTTGCCCAATGAGCCGCTCGATGACCCGTGACGTAAAGGTTTTCGCCACCTGAAAGTGAACGTCCGCTTCAAGTAGAGCCCGACGCACTTCCCGGAGCGCCTCCTGGACTTGCTCCTCCGACAACTTCCCTGGGCCTCGAAAACGGTCTAAAGCCTTACTAAACGATTGCGTGAGATTTTCTAACATGATTCGTTCTATGCACGGTTTATTTTAGCACGAACCACCCGCGCGCCCAAAGACGACAACTTTGTCTCCAGAGACTCATAACCTCGGTCTAGGTGATAAACCCGGTTCACCAATGTCTCGCCGTCGGCACAGAGACCTGCCAAAACCAAGGCCGCCGACGCCCGCAAATCACTGGCCATCACTGGAGCGCCACTCAAATGGCAAGGTCCCTGCAAAGTAGCGGTGGAATTTTCCACCGAAATCGCAGCACCCAAACGGTTGAGCTCTGCGACGTGCAAAAAACGGTCTGGATAAATCCCCTCCTTCACCTGAGTCCTCCCATGACAAGTGGTAGCAAATGCAAGCCATTGAGCCTGAAGATCTGTGGGGAAGCCGGGATGCGGAGCCGTCTCCAGACAGATGCCCTGGTAGGGATTTCCTGACGGATTTACCTGGATGGAGTCAGCGGAAACCTGGAGTGAAACACCGGCACTCCTCATAGCATTCAATAAGGCCTGCAAATCAGGGGGATAGCACTGCTCCACGATGACCTGGCCACGGGTCATGGCTGCCGCCAAAAGCAAGGTACCGACTTCAATTCGGTCCGGCGGGATCACATATGATTTTGCTTGAAGGTTGGAAACGCCCTGAACGTGCAAGGTCGAGGTCTCAACCCCCTCGATGATGGCCCCACAGCGCTGCAAAAAGCGTACCAAGGAAGTAATTTCAGGCTCTTGGGCAGCGCCCTCAATTTGAGTTTCGCCCTGAGCGAGGCAAGCCGCCATTAAAACATTCGCCGTTCCAAGAACCGTAGAGCCATGAGGCCCAGAAAGAGAAAGACGAGCACCTCGAAGCCCTCCTCGAGGTGCCACGGCCCGAATTTCTCCATGAGACACGGAAACTGTGGCGCCGAGTGCTTCCATTCCCTTCAGGTGAAGGTCCACTGGGCGATGTCCAATCACGCAACCGCCGGGCAGGGAAATTCGTGCCTCGCCACGTCGAGCCAAGAGCGGGCCTAAAACACAAATGGATCCCCGCATTTGACGTACGAGATCGTAGTCCGCGTGCGTGCAGGAATCTTCCGAAACGTGGAGGTTCCAGACCCCCGATTCTTGAGAAATCACCATGCCAAGTTGAGTCAACAACTGCCCCATAAATCGCGTATCCACCAGTTCTGGGATGCGCTCTAATTTTGTAATGCCCTCAGTCAAAAGAGTGGCGGCAAGGATCGGCAATGCAGCGTTTTTGGAGCCGGCCGCTTTTACGCATCCTTGCAAGGGGATTCCACCGGCCATCCGAAACTGGTCCATGCGGGCAGTTTGACGCTCCCGCCCCGGGAAGACTAGACTATCCAGTCATTTTCCTCTGCCTCCGGCAGATTCCACAGATGCAAGAAATCGATACCCCCCACGCTGACCCGGCAACTTTTTTTGCCGCACCTCCCACCACACCTTCTGCGCTCTTCGAAGCACGGGGTACTTTCCTGGCCGACGCCCTTACCACGAACAAATTTGATGCTGCCGTAGCCAACGCGCGTGAGGCGGGAAACCGAACCTTGGCTGCCTGTGGCTCCTGGGTTTCCGGTCAATATGAAAAGGCACTCGAGTTTGCAGACACGGAAGACGCCATGGGCCGTTTCATTGCGGGTTCATCTCTTTTGGAATTGAACCGTGCGGAAGAAGCTGTCGAAGCACTTGCGAGTGATGTGAAATCGGAAGACACTCTTCATGCCGCAACTCTTCTCTACGCCATGGAAGCTGCGGGTGCTTTCGATCAACTCCAAAAAGCTCTAAGAACGGCAACTCTTTCCCCTTCGGACGAAGCCTTTTTCCATGCGCGCCTTCTAGAAACGAAGGGTGATGTTCAAGCTGCGGCCGAAGGCTATGAAGCCCTTCTCGAAGCGAATGAAACACACTTTGCCGCGCGGTTTCGCCTTGCGTTCCTTTGCGACTTGCATGGTGACGACGACACTGCAAAAGCACATTACGAATCCCTGCTCGTGCTCAAGCCAATTCCTGTTTCAGTGCTTATGAACTTGGGCCTTTTCTACGAAGACCTCGAACAGTTTGACAAAGCATGTGGATGTTTCGGCGCGATTCTCCGACGAGATCCGAACAACCCCCGTGCACGGCTCTACTTTCAAGATGCCCACGAATCTTTGGACATGTACTATGACGAAGACTTAGAGCGCAAAGAGGACAAGTTGCACCAAATGCTCCGCACCCCCATTTCTGACTTCGAACTCTCGGTCCGGGCCCGCAATTGCTTGGCAACCATGGACATTCGCACCTTGGGCGACTTGGTCTCCCACTCAGAACCTGAACTGCTTGAGTTCAAGAACTTCGGCGAAACTTCCTTGACCGAGATTAAGCAAGTTTTGACTGCCAAAGGACTCCGCTTAGGACTGCGTCGGGAAGATGGCTCTTACTCAATCCCCGATGAATTTGATTCGGACTCCGCCGGAAGCGACTTTCAGTTGGAGTGGATGGGTGAAATCACTGAGGATCAACGCGAAGCACTCGAACTCCCCATTTCGTCTTTGAATCTTTCCGTTCGTTGCCACCGCGCGCTCGTGGAACGCCTCAGCCTGCAACGCATCGGCGACATCCTGCGCTTTTCTATTGAGGACTTGATGGCCATGCCGAACTTCGGCATCACCTCCTTAAACGAACTAGAAGCGAAACTTGAGGAACTCAACCTCGTGCTTCGCAAAGGAAAAGAAACACAACTTCTGTAAGTGTTTGATTCCCTCATGGGCGAGTGCACCTCCATTCAAGAGGGGTACCTTGTCCTGCAAACCGGTGGCATTGGTTGGCACTTATGCGCGTCAAAAAACACGCTTGCACAAGTTAAGGAAGGCCAATCCATCTCAGTAAACGTGCATTTGGCCGTCTCTGACAATGCCCTGACGCTTTTTGGATTCTTCACCGAGGAAGAGAGAGAGTTGTTTCGGCGCTTAATTCGGGTGAGCGGCATCGGGCCGACATCGGCCGTTGGACTCTTATCGTCCATGCCACCCGAGGATTTAGCGCGTGCCATTGTGCATGAAGACCTCAAAGCTTTAACTCAAGTCAAAGGCGTCGGCAAAAAAACAGCAGAGCGCTTGCTGGTTGAATTAAGAGACCACCTTTCTCACCTCACCACACGCGCCCCTGGGAATCAACCAAGGCCTGCCGCATCCGAAGACTCTAAATTAGTCGACGTCCTCAAGGGGCTCGGCTTTTCCCCACGTTCCGCGGGTGTTACCGCCCTGAAAACCTTGGAGGAACTTGGGGCGGACACCCCCCTGGAAACTCTCCTCCGTCACGCTCTCCAACAAAAGATTTAACATGACTCCCCGCATCGCCATTCTCATGGGCTCTGATTCTGACTTTCCACGCCTTGAACCGTGCATTCAAACTCTCCGCGACTTTGGGCAAGACCCGGTCGTTCGTGTTTTAAGCGCCCACCGTACGCCGGAGGAGGCAACCCAGTTTGCAACTCGTGCACAACAAGATGGTTTTGGCGTCATCATTTGCGCCGCCGGGGGTGCAGCCCACCTTGCTGGCGTCATCGCTGCGCATACCAGTCTGCCTGTTCTAGGAATTCCACTGGACAACCCACCTCTGGGTGGTCTTGACGCACTTCTTGCTACGGTCCAAATGCCGGGTGGTGTTCCTGTAGGCACAGTGGGCGTTGGCCGAGGTGGCCCCATCAACGCTGCCTTGTTAGCGTTACGTATTTTAGGCGTTGCAGACGCAGACATGCATGCACAAATGAACACCTTCCGGGATTCTCAGCATGATCGTGTCCTAGAAAAGGACGCGGCTTTGCAGAGCAAGCTTTCCTAGATATCTATTCCGCAAGATGCGGATAAAGAGGATGAGCATGGCAAAGGGCTTCGGCTTGTGCTCTGACTGTTCGGTGCAGGTCTGCATCTTCAGGATTTCGAAGGACTTGGTTCATCCAATCCCCGACTTTGCGCATGGCATCTTCATCAAACCCCCGCGTCGTCACAGCAGGGGTGCCAATACGGATTCCGGAAGCGTCCATCGGCTTTGCTGGGTCAAACGGGATTAAGTTTTTATTCACCGTGATTCCTGCATGGTGTAAAGCATCCTCTGCCGCACGGCCGGAAATTCCGGGGCCCTTGGGCCCGCGTAAATCAACCAACATTAAATGGTTGTCGGTTCCACCGGAAACCAAACGGCATCCGCCATCGACGAGGGTTTCGGCGAGCGCCTGAGCATTTTTCAATACTTGGGCTTGGTAAGTGGCAAAGGATGGTTGAAGGGCTTCCGCAAAGGCAACGGCCTTCGCGGCAATCACGTGCATCAAAGGGCCTCCTTGCATTCCGGGGAACACTGCCGAATTCACTTTCTTAATCCAAGCCTTCTTGCACACGATGGCGCCACCGCGCGGGCCACGCAGCGTCTTATGTGTGGTCATCGTCACGACATCAGCATGCGGCACAGGAGAAGGGTGAAGGCCGACGGCCACCAACCCCGCGATATGTGCCATATCTACCATGAGGAGTGCGTCGACAGAGTGAGCAATTTCCGCCAAACGAGCAAAGTCGATGGTCCGTGGATAGGCGCTTGCCCCAGCCAGTAAAACCTGAGGCCGGACTTCTTCGGCTTGCTGCTGAAGAGCGGCATAGTCAATCATCTCAGCATCCGAAGAAACACCGTAATGCACAAAATTGTAAATCATTCCGGAAAGATTCTTGGGATGGCCATGAGACAAGTGCCCCCCATGATTCAAGTCCATGGCCAAAATCGTCGCTCCAGGAGCCGCGAGGGCAAGCAAAGCCGCTTGATTCGCTTGTGATCCGCTGGAAGGCTGGACATTCGCCGCTTCCGCCCCAAACAACTCCTTCAAACGAGTGCGCGCCAAATCTTCAGCTAGGTCAACGTACTCACAGCCTCCGTAGTACCGACGGCCTGGGTAGCCCTCAGCATACTTATTGGTAAGAACAGACCCAAGGGCTTCCAAGACAGCTGGGCTTGCATGGTTTTCACTAGCAATCAGTTCGATTTGATCTTCTTGCCGCTGAAGTTCCTGAAAGAGGGACTGGAAAATTTCCGGATCCTGAGATTCGATGAGGGGGTAAACCGAAGTCATGATGCCCGTAGGATACGCATTCCATGTTCGGGACAAAGACCCTTGCCGCCTTCCTCGTATGCAGTTGCCTTTTGCTGCCTTCCTGCCAAGAGGAAACCAATTCCCGAAGCTTACCTTTGGACATTGAACCCGCTCGACTTTCCTTAGATACTGTCTCTTTTGGAGAGTCGACTTCCGGAATATTCAGACTTTTCAATCCCTCGGACCAGCCAATCACAATTGAGCGTATTGGGCCAACGAGCTGTGATTGCGAATCTCTCCAACTCTTATTTCCAGAGAGGCCGAACTCCCCCACACTTCGACTGCGCGGTCAACCTATCGGCGCGGTGATCCAGCCCGGGGAAACGGTTCAGATTAAACTTCACTTTGACGCGACGCGTTTCCGCCAACCCGTGTCTTGGAAGAGCGGTGCGTTCGTTTTAGCGATTCAAGGTCACCCCGCCGCAATTTTAGAATACGAGATTGACATCTGGAATCCTTATTGGCTCGAACCTTGGCGTGTCAACCTCGGTGACATCGGCCCACGTACCCGGCCTTGGGGGGAGGTGAGCGTCCGCGCCCACGACGCTCCGCACTTCAACCTGCTCATTCCCGAGCGAATTCGCGGTTGGGAATTTCAAGCAAAGCGCCATAACTGGAACGATACAACCGGATATACCATTCAATTTCGGCCTCCACCTGAACTTCCCCTTGGACCCTTCCAAGAAATCTTTGAGATTTCTTCGGATTTACCGGAGAGCCCACCAGTGCGTTTTTGGGTTCAAGGCGTGGTCAAGTCAGAAATATACGCAGTCCCTCAATCTCTCCTTTTTCATGCCCAGCAGAAAGGACAGTCCATTGACCTCCGCACACGCGGAATGGATTTCCAGATTGATCAAATTGTCTTCCCTGGCAAGAGCCCAATTCAAATCAAACGCCCTTTGCAAGAACTCCCCGAGCAGCAAGGGTGGATTTTGCAATTCCACCAAACAGAGGACGTGAGTGTTTTAGAAGAAGGAACGATTCAAATCTTAACGAACCACCCAGAACAAGGGATTTTCACCCTCCCTTACCAATTACTTCCGAGTAAGCCATGAAGCGTTCCCTCCTCGTTGTCTTGCTGTCCTTGATTGGTTGCGCAGATCAAGCGCCCCAGGGCCCTAACGTCGTCCTCATTAGCATTGACTCCGTGCGGGCAGACCACCTCGGTGCGTACGGGTATCGCCCAGCTTACGCGCCTGAAGTCTTGATTACTCCCAACATTGACTCGCTAGCGGCCGAAGGAGTCACTTTTGAGCAGGCCTGGGCGACGTCGTCATGGACTCTTCCTTCTCATATGGCGTTGATGACTGGGCTTGCGGACCTCAGTCATGCCGTCATCGATGACACCTTTAAATTAGATCCCCTCCGACGCACCATAGCTGAATCATTTCAGGCAGCGGGGTACACCACTGCGGGGTATTATTCCGGCCCTTATTTGGATCCGAAATATGGTTTTAGTAGGGGGTTTTCAGAATACAAGTCGGCGATGATGTCGCCGGATGAACTCGCGAAGAATATGCAGCGCATGAAAGACGACAGGGTAAAAAGAGGGCAAGCGCCCCCCACTCAAACAGATATGAAAGCCTTCCGAGACCGGGTTTCCCATTGGGATATTACCTCGCCTCGAGTCAATGCCTTTGCGCTAAATTTCCTAAAGAAGCAGGCGAACTCCCCCTTCTTCCTTTTTGTGCATTATTTTGATGCCCACTACGATCACATTCCGGATGCCGCGCAAAAGGGGCTTGCGCAAAAATTCGACCCCCACTATGTAGGAAATTTTTCTGGTGAAAATTGGTTTTTCAATCCTCAAGTCCGATCCCCGCAGCCACCTTTTTCCCGCCGTATTTCTGACCGTGATCTTGGCCACGTCAAGGCAATGTATGATGCAGAGATTCACTGGGTTGACGCACATGTTGGCCAAATCATCCAGGAATTGAAGGACCAGGGTCAATGGGAGAATACCGTGATCGCACTGGTTTCGGACCACGGGGACGAGTTTTTTGAGCACGGATCGATCGGTCATCGCAGTACGCTCTACACAGAACTTTTGCACGCTGCACTCATTATTCGCGCTCCTGGAACCACCCTTCCTGGGGAGCGGAAGACGGAAAGTGTTGCGCTCTACGACGTGGCCCCGACACTTCTTGACCTCACCGAATGTCCGCCCATTTCTGAATCCGACGGACGGTCCCTCAAGAGTACATTTCTTGGAAAACCAGCTTCATCGCCGGGCTCCTTCGGCTTTATTTTCACTGGGACAGCCGACGGACCTCAAATCCAAGAATGCTGGAGAGATGAACAGTTCACAGTGATACGTCCTTTTCAGATTAGCCGGAAGGGCTCTAGTGCCCAAGGGATTGCCCTCACGCCTTCCAGCGTGAGGGCACTGCAAATTTTTGACCGCAAAGTAGACCCAAGAGAAGAAAACCCCTTACCTCTCGACGACCCTCGCCGTGTATCCGTTTTGAACCGCTATAAAGCAGATTTCCTCCAGGCCCAAAAGAAGCGCCAAAGTCGGTTACAGTCGCCGATGAGTCAACGGTACTCTCCGGCCATGACCACAGAAGAATTAGCTACTTTGGCGGAACTCGGCTATGTAGACGGAGATCTGGGAAAAGATGGGCAGGTTAAAACGCCGCCTCTTTTGCCTCTCCCTGTACCAGGAAAGCTTTAAGTCCCTTGCACGTAGGCAAATTTCCTTTTTCCTGCCTGGACAAGGACAACCTCTTTCCCAATCTCAAGAGTCAGAAGAAAACGAACATCTGTACATACGTTTTGACTCACGCGCACCCCGCCGCCTTCAATCATACGGCGCGCCTCGCTGGTTGATGCGCACAGCCCTAATTCCTTTAAGAGGGTCGGCAAGGGCCAATCCTTGGCTTCCAATGTGAAAGTTGCAATGTCGGTAGGAAGCTGTTTCTCTCGAAATTGTTGTACAAAATTATCCGCAGCAGCCTGTGCGGAAGGCTCGTCATGGACCCAGGCGCATACTTCTTGCGCCAAACGCCCTTTCGCTTCCCGCGGATGACCCTCTAACAAGGCACGGACTTCTTCGCTGGAAACCGAGGTTGCCAATCGGAACCAAGACTCCATTGCATCATCCTCAAGGGACATAACCTTACCGAATACATCTTTGGCCGAAGCCGTCAAGGGTATGTGATTCGCGTATGTTTTTGACATTTTTCGTCCGTCAGTGCCCAGCAATAATGGCGTCGTAAGGCAAACTTGAGGTTGTTGGCCATGGCGTTCTTGCAACTGACGACCCATATGCAAGTTAAACAACTGGTCATTTCCACCAAGCTCAACGTCAGCGCGCACCTGAACTGAATCCCAACCCTGCATAAGCGGGTACGCCATTTCATGAAGATGGACCGGCAGTTTCTTCTCCATCCTCTTTTGAAAGTCGTCACGCTCCAAGAGACGTGCAACAGTGCTTTCCGAAAGAAGACGCAATACTTCGAAAAAATCCATTCCGGAAAACCATTCACTATTCCGATGGATTTCACAAGCGCCCTCTGACAAGTCCAAGACCTTTCCTATTTGTGTGAAATAACTAGTCGCGTTGTGTTCAACCTCTTCTGCGGAAAGCGCCGGACGCTGATCATTCCGGCCAGTTGGATCGCCAAGGCGTGCCGTGGCATCGCCCAAAATCAATACGGGCAGGTGACCGGCCTCTTGGAATAAACGAAGAACTCGAATGGGTACACAATGACCTACATGAACGTCCGTAAAGGTCGGGTCAATGCCAAATTTAACACGAAGAGGTTTCTTCCTCTTCTGGGAAACCTGCAAATAGCGCTCAAGATCTGCCTCAGAAATAATGTCCGAAGCAAGAGCTTTCAGCTGCGAAAGAAAGTGGTTCTCTGCGTTAAGTGTCATGGCGTACCCTCATTTTGCCCTCTTCTATCCACTCTTTCCAGGCTTGTTGGTCTAGCCCAAAATTAGAGCCTGTCATCCATGCCAAGGATGCGGCAATCGTTATAGCCCTTCGCCGATTAGGCGCAGTTGAAATTGCATCTGCCAAAAGCCGAATGGCCTGTCGCTCTTGAGACTTTGGCAATAAGGCACAGCAAACCAGAAGGTGGCGATCCACACTGTCCGGCCCGAGCATGACGAGGCGAGCAAGATTGTCAAACGGGGCATCGACTAAGGTCTCCCACCCGCCAGGGAACACATAAAAATGAGTCAGGGGAAATTGCACTTTTGAAACAGGGTACACCTCTTCTCCCATCGAAATGCCGTCCATCAGGAGTGTGGCCTGCACAGTAACCTCCCATATTGCGCCAGGATTCCCGGGAATCTTCAACTCAAGAGGAGATGACTCCTGGAAAACTTCCCCGGCTTCCAAGCTCACCGATCGGTCCAGCAATGCATTTCGCGTGCTTTGCAGGAAGTCGTGTGCACCAGAAGGAAGCCACCGCTCTACCCCCCATTGAACCTGCAGGAGAAAGCCCGTCGACGGTTCCAGAAGTTCAAAACTTTCCCCAAATGGGTTATGAATCTCAAAATAGATTGGAACAGTATCCCCAAATTCTGCGTACAAATCGGGGGTTCGCAAAATTGCAGAGGACATCAACTGCTCCTCGATGATCCTTGCACGCAAGATACTGAGTGCCGTAGCAGAATGGCCCTGTAAGCCCTCCAAAGGAGATTTTACTGATTGTGATGCCGTCCCACATGCTACGAGAAGGAAAACGAAAGCACCGCCCCTGACACGATGTCCAAGGGCGGTGCAAAATGACAAAGGATTATTCCTTTTCTTCCGTGGCCTCTGCAGCTGGAGCTTCCTCTGCAGCTGGAGCTTCCTCCGCAGCTGGAGCTTCCTCCGCAGCTGGAGCTTCCTCCGCAGCTGGA
>JAPKBM010000042.1 GCA_026421205.1 Planctomycetota bacterium | reverse complement strand
TTGGCCGCAAGCGCTAAGACATAGGAGTAGTCCAAGAATGGTGGTGGCTTTCATGTCGGTATTATCTCTAAGTGGGGAACCAAGGACGAGACTCTTTTTCGTCAGGGGCGGAGTCCTTATGTTTGGCACTGGCCACACCAAAAGGTACTGCGTTGCCCTAAAACGGTTCTTCGAATACGACTTTTGCAGTGCAAGCAATCTTTCCCGTGGCGCCCATAGACGGCAAGCTCTTGGGCAAAATAACCGAGTTCCCCGGAAACACTGCGGAAATCCTTGAGGGTCGTTCCCCCCTGGGCGATAGCTTCGCGTAAGACTTCTTTCACTTTTTCCACCAAGATTTCCATTCGCTTGAGGGAAATTCGACCGGCAGCCCTTTTAGGATGAATTCCCGCTCGCCAAAGAGCTTCGGCAGCATAGATATTGCCTACTCCTACAACAACTTTAGCATCCATAAGGAAGATCTTAATGGCCACTCTTCGGCCACGAGATTTTTGCCAAAAACTGAGACCATCGAAACTTTTTTCTAGGGGCTCTGGCCCGAGGTGAGCGAGGAGCGGATGGTCTCGCAAATCCTGATCGGCCCAAACCAGGGCACCAAATCGGCGGGGATCACGAAAGCGTAAGGCGATACCGCTGACCAAGACTAAATCGACATGGTCATGCTTTTCCGGCTTCAATGTGGCGGGCACGAGGCGTACGGTGCCGGACATCCCTAAGTGGAGGAGTAAATGGCCGCGTGTGGTATGAAAGCAGAGATATTTGGCGCGCCTTGTCAGGCCAGTAATTTCTTGCCCTTCGATTTGTTGAGGAAAATGGTGCGGTATGGGGTATCGGAAATCTCCGCAACGGACGACTGCTTTGGCAAAGACTTGCCCGACCATTTCAGGGGCAAGGCCACGGCGGACGGTTTCAACTTCAGGGAGCTCTGGCATTTCGACAAAGGAGAGGACATCATCCTACGCTACGGGGCAACTTTGGCTTGAGTAGCCCAAAGTTAATTCTGGGTAATCAACTAGCTGAGTTTTACCGCCGTTCCATAACAGAGCATTTCAGCGGCGCCACCGGCGACAGAGGTCGTGTTGTAGCGAACCTCAATCACTGCGTCGGCGCCGATCCTTTTCGCTTCCGCTTTCATTCTTCGGGTGGATTCCGTTCGCGCATCCTCGAGCATTTCAGTGTAGCCTTTGAGCTCTCCACCGATGACCATCTTCAGGCCGGCCATCAAATCTCTACCCACGTGCTTGGCACGCACAGTACTTCCTTGAACAAGTCCAAGTATTGCCGCCACATTACGCTCAGGCACAGAATTCGTCGTCGTCAATAACATGTTCTCATCATACACTTTCAGCGTAAAAAGTACCAATAATCGGATATATCAGCACAAACGCCAAATTGACACGCAATAAGCCTATAAACAGTGCAGTAGAGCAAGGGAATTTTAAAAGACAGGGCGGAGTTGTCGCTGAGGGCGTGGGATGAGCAAGGGCAGCCGCATTCATGTCCATAATCTTTGATTTATATGGTAAAACGGTCAGTCCCTCCTTCAGAATTATGACCCGTATCCCCTTCATCCTTAGTCTTCTAGCCTTATTGCCTGCTTCGGGATTGCTGCAAAACACTTGGTATGTACCGAATGACTTTTTAATTATTCAGGTTAGCGTTGATAGCTCTTCTAATGGTGACACTGTGATTGTTAGGGGTGGTCATCATTTCGAAAACCTGAACTTTCATGGGAAGAACATTGCTCTCCAAAGCGAGGTTGGCCCTTCGCCGAAACTACCTATTAGTGGATATAAGACCTCGGTCACATTGGTCGTGAGTGCCATTGCCCAAATTCAAATCCTCGCTTATTCACTCGTGAAGACCGTCTCTCGGGCGCTACTTACCAAGCTCTTAGCTTACGGGTCTTGGGCCCAACTCGCCCCACATTCAATTGAGTCGAGTGGGGATACACTTCTAGAAATTTCGTAAGGTGGTGGAACATATGGCTCACAAAATCACAAGACGTGACTTCTTAAACGGCATGCAGGTTGTAATCGGATCCTCCTTGCTTGGATCCTGCTTCAAGGGCCCCGCAATCTCGCCCTTCTCCTTGGAATCCGACTACTATCCTCCTGCGCTCACCGGGCTCAGGGGAAGTCACCCAGGATCAAACGATCACGCCCATAGCCGTGCATGGGCTGGGCGTTCGGATTGGGGGCCAACCACAAAACTGCCGGAAACCTACGACTTGGTTGTAGTTGGTGGAGGCCTCAGCGGACTGGCAGCTGCATACTTTTTCCAGCAGAAGCATGGCAAAGAGAAGAAGGTGCTTATCCTCGACAATCATGACGATTTCGGGGGCCACGCTAAGCGCAATGAACATACGGTCAATGGCAATACACGCATAACCTATGGTGGTTCACAGACACTGGTAAAGCCAAACCATGCAAATGGAATCGTACTGAATCTTCTGAAAGATATAGGGGTAGACCTGAATCGCTTCAAAACGGCTTACGACACAGGATTCTTCAAGAAGCATAATCTTGGATCTGTTACCTACTTTAACAGGGAAGTGTTTGGCGAAGACAAAGTAGTCAAGCATCCGTATTGCAACTATCCAAACTATGTCGAAGGCCTTAAGGGCGCCAAGCTGTCCAACGAAGAGGCCGCAAAACAAGCGCCTATCAGTGATAGAGGGAAAGAACAACTACTTAGAGTATTGAACGGTGGCCTACATGTGCTGAAGGTCCCGAAAAGGGAATTACATAACTATATTGATACTCATTCCTACTTCGATTACCTGAAGAATACGCTGAGGGTAGATGACCCTGGCGTCCTGAGAATGGCGAGACATTCTGGCCTGGACTGGGCAAGCACGGGGACAGACTTGATGAGCATCGGCGCCGCTAGGAGTTGTGGTGCACTGGGGTTTGCGCCTGTAGCAGTCTATGATGAAGACAACCCATATATTCATCATTTCCCTGATGGCAATGCCGGTGTTGCGCGCGCATTAGTGAAAAAATTAATCCCTGATATAGCCAAAGGGAACAATGCGGAAGAGCTTGTCTTGGCTAAGTTCAACTATGCCGAGTTAGATAAATCGAGTAAGGCTGTTCGCATCAGGCTGAATAGTACGGTGGTCAATGTAATGCATGGTGGTGACCCCAGAGACTCCAGTGACGTTTTCGTGAATTACATCAATGAGAATAAATCATATCAGGTGAACGCCAAGAGCGTCGTAATGGCATGCTACAATATGATTATTCCGCATATCGTTTCGGGTCTTCCCGAAAATCAAGCAGCGGCGTTGAGGCTTCAAGAAAAAAGTCCTATGCAATATACATCCGTTGGCTTACGGAATTGGAGAGCAATGAAAGATATGGGAATTGGTTTGGCTATGTCACCTGGAAATATGCATCAGGCCGTTCTCATGGACTTCCCCGTGACGATGGGCGGCTATGAGTACACCAAGTCACCCGATGACCCTTGCGCCATTCAGATGATAAGTTGCCCGTATGGAGAAACCGTGGGAGCTCCAAAACTCGAACAGTTCCGTGAAGCGCGATACAGGATGTTAGCGTTGCAGTTTAAGGACTATGAACAGGAAGTCCGGGGGCATCTCAGCGGTATGCTCGCTGCAGGGTCGTTCGATTTCGACAGAGATGTTGAGAGTATTTCCGTAAATCGCTGGGCCCACGGTTACACGGCGGGGGGGCCTGGGAATTCCACAGAAATCGGCCGACAACCATTTGGCAGAATTGCCATAGCCAATGCCGACTCTGCTCCCGATGCGGATGCGCACATCGCAATGCTGATGGGGTACCGCGCAGTCAACGAATTGGGGTAGGCTCGCAACCCAGTTGCCTACAAAACTGAACCCACCTCTCAATGCATCCCTGAGAGGGGACTCAAATACCCTAAATCACTCCTCTCGCGCGCATCTAATTGGGAATTAGATGCGAATGGGGCGTTGAGTATTTCTAAGTTTTGAAGTTAGCGAATGGAGTAGAATGTATTTAGATTGCACCTCCAACATCCCATGCGTTTCGCTACTTTCTTGGTTTTCTTTGTCCTGCTTGCGTTCACGGCTTCAACCCCTGCTCAGATATTTAGCACAGGAGAGGTCATCCTATTGGACACCCTTACTCCAGCTGGAGGCGGTGCAGATCATGTGACTGTAGCCATTAATTCCAACGGTGATGCCTTGGTCACTTGGTCTTCTGCCTTGTATCCCTTTCCCTCCCTAGACTCAGTTTATCGTCGAGTGGAAGCGCAGTTTTTTCTGCGTGTCGGCAAGGTGAAATGGATGACCGGTGCTAGGGTTACTCTCGGCGAAGGGATAGAGCCTGCGGGTTCCCCTGTTTACCCTTTCGGGGATATTTGCCGGAAACCTGATGTAGTAGCAGTTGGCCAAAACTTCATCGTTGCATGGACCCGATTAGAAAACGCTGACAACGGTAACGGCCGAATTGAGTCAGCTTTCGTCGAAGTCCCCAACACTCTAGGTGACGCCATTTATCACACCGAGTCTTTAGGCGTTGGCTATCCCATTGCTAACGCTGATTCGCGTCAAAGCGGCCTCATGCCCGACCTGGCCACGGACCCTTCTCTAGGCAACGACACTGCAGTGGTTGCCTATGCGCCACTTCTTGAGATAAGAACCACTGGAACTGGTTTGGGGAAATCTTACAACTTTGATCTTTTGGCATGCATCATAGATTATTCGCAAGGCGGAGCCCCACAAGTTTCTACTCCGCAGATTCTTGATACCAATATCGGATTTGATCTCTATCCTGATGGTAACGGCGGCAATCAAGAAGAATTAAGCGGAGGAAAAATTCTGCCCGACTGTGTTTTCGATTCGCAAGGGAATCTAGTTCTCGTTTATGAAGAATTCCGTCGGTATTACTCTGTTAATCCGATGGCTTCAGAGGACTTCGGGCGCATTCATGTTCGCCGATATGCGATCAATGCAGGCAGTTTCATTACTCTCGATACAGCAACCATTTTTGGTAATGAGCACACCCATCCTCAACGTCGTCCCAACCTCGCCCGCACCCCATCCAATGGGTTAATCACTCTTACTTGGGGAGAGATCGAACCTGTTTACGGGACCTCCGACGTTAAACAGGCTGACTTGGATTTTCTTTCCTTTCCACCGCAAATTATTGAGGAGTACATCCCCCCGGGAGTTAATACTGATGAGTTGCTTCCGGTGCCTTTTCAGTTTGAGGCTTACCATGGAATGGTTATGTCATTACAACCAGAGGACTTCGGACGATTAATGCCTTACCGCCTCGCGGGTTTTCCGTTCTGGCATCCCACTCCAGCGCTGACACCGTACAAGCCTTGGCGGGCAGCATTGGATGTACTCGAAGATGACACAGCAAACGGACGCTCTGGCCGTGGCTTGCTGGCTCTCACATTTGAGGGGCGGGTGAACGATGAATTGCGCACTTACTTCGTGCTTCGGCAGCTGTAATAAAACGCACGAGTGGCGCTGGCAAGAGGCATCCACAAAGTTGCTTGTCCGCTTTGAGAACCCTAAAACCTACCGGGTATTCAAGGAAGTTCCTGCGGTACTTGAAGAACGATTGAACAGTGGCATCACTGTTGGCGTTGTGTCTAACTGGTCGGAGAGGTTGCCGGTGCTACTCAAGGCGCTGGCCACGGATTATCCCATAACCAGCCACAAGTCACTTCTTGATGGGAGGATTCCATTTGTGCTCCGAGTCCGGGTAGAAGCTAACCGGAAAACTGAACCCCGCATGGACGGTAACAAGCCATCCGCCGGGAACTTTCATCCGAAGCAACCGCGGCCTTGCCCTGGATAGGACTTCCCATTCACTCTCGTCTTGGTCAGGTTTACTGTGCTCATTCATGACCCTTACGTTAACATACGCGGCTCTCAACGGCGTGCAGGTCGTAATCGAATCCTCCTTGCTCGGCGCCTGCTCCAAGCGCCCTGAAGCCTCGTAATTCGCCTTGGGAGTCGACTACTGTCTTCCTGCCCTCACCGTGCTCAGGGGAAGTCACCCAGAATCAAACGAGCACGCCCATAGCCGTGCATGGGCTGGGCGTTCGGATTGGGGGCCAACCACAAAACTGCCGAAACCTACGACTTGGTTGTAGTTAGCGGAGGCCGACTTCGGCAACTCATCAGTACACTGTGCTGGTGTTTTCTGCCCTTCTGGTCATGATGAGCCCCTTCTTTCTGCCTCCACAGGAAAAAGTGCTGGAGGAAGTCCTTGCCGGTTGCCGTCGGTGTGATGAGCGAGGCGTCGTGGATTGCATGGCGCATCAGAAGGTGGGGCTTCAGGAAGAGCACTTTGTCCCGTACTGTTCCGTGGCGGCGCAATGCGATTCTTGTTCAGGGGCGCTCTTATTAGATTGCCCTCATTGTGATGGAGGGCCGGACTCTATGGCTTTGGAAGCACGCAAGGCCCTCGTGGCTCGATGGCTCACCAAAGAAAGCGCGCCGGAGGTTCTATTAGAGAAAAAATTTCTCCGCTTAGAGACTGACGCCTTCCATCTTCTTTTCGATGTTGAGAAAGTGAAGAACGAAAAGAAGATGAAAGACCCGCACCACTTTGCGCATTTTCTCATGCGACGTTTGGAAGGCACTGCTGAGATTTTCCGCGATCACTTCCAAGCAAAGCCACATCATTTAATTTCACCCATTTCAATTTGGTGGTTTTCCGATGCCAAAGAGAAAAGGAAAGTGATGGAGGACGTCCTGATGATTTCAAGTGGCGGAGATATTAAGAAATATACTAGGAATCCCGTGTATTGTGCCGATGCCACAGAATCTGCAATTCAATCTTCGGGGCCCATGTTAGAAGCCGCCACCGTTCACAACGCCGTGCACATTTTGCTTTTCGACATGTTTCGCGAAAGCTGGATTGGAGAGAAGAAGGCAGGTTGGTTTGATGCTGGAGCCTCCCACTGGTATGAGGAATATTTTTGTGGCCGCGTCTCTAACTATTGCATTGCCGAAGCCAACACCATGGTGGATTGGAAAAACGGAGTGTGGCGTTCTGCGCTCCGCAAGTGGTTGGCCAGAGAAGACAGCCCCGTTCTTCCTGCCTTGGTGAACCAACACACGGGGCAGCTGATGCCGCGGGACCACGCCCTTTCCTGGTCTCTCTTTGATTGGGTGGTGCACAATCACCCCAAAGTCATCCAGCCATTCTTGATGGCATATAAAGAGCATCAACCCACCCGTGACATTTTCAAAAAACATCTTTCCATGACGGTGCGCCAAGTGGAAGAATCATGGAGAAAATGGGTGCAAAAAAGTTACCCCACGAAAGATGCCAAAGTAAAGCGCAGGAAGTTTCCAAAAGCGAAGCTCTGATTCACTAAAATTCCCCCGTGCGCGTCCTTCTCGTTTCCACCCACTTCATCCACTACGGGATGGAATTAGCCAATGGCCTTATTGCGCAGGGTGTTGAGGTGGGGCTAGTGTTCCACGCAGAGAATGCTAGGCAGCAAATGGGGGAGGACTACGGGAAAATTTTGGACTCCAAAGTGAAAATCCTGCACCCTCCTGGCAAGCACACGTCCAAACCGTGGACGTGCTCAGCCTGGAAAAACATCCGATGGTTTCCAAGAATTTGTAGAGAATTCAAGCCCGACGTCATTCACCTTCAGGCCACCAATGACTTCGCTTCTCTGTGGACGGCATGGAAAACATCCTTTTCGATGACCGTCACCATTCACGATGTGACGGCACACCCTGGAGATGAAAAACATCAGACCCCACTGTTTTTGGCCGTGGTCAAGAAACTATTGATTCCAAGAGCTATTCGACGGGGGATTCAGTTTATCACGCACGGGGAAATCCTTCGCCAGGCTTTGGCAAAGGAAATGGCTTTGCCCTTGGAAAAGATCCATTCTGTTGCGCATGGCGTATTGCGTTTTTCCGAAACGCCGTCCCCCGAAGCGTCGGCGGTCGCGCCTTTACCGGCAACGCCCATGGCCCTTTTCTTCGGCCGAATGGAAAAATACAAAGGTCTACACGTTTTGGTCGACGCCATCCCCTTGGTACAGAAGCAGTACCCCCAGGCAACTTTCGTGATTGCGGGTCGTGGCCCTGCATTGCTAGAGCAGAAAGAAACGCTTCGAGCACTGCCTCAGGTCCAGGTCATGGATCATTATCTTTCCCAAGAGGAAGTGGACACGTTGTATCGCCGCGCATCCATCAATCTTGTCCCCTATGTGGAGGCAAGTCAAAGTGGTGTCATCGCCACGGGTTTTGCTTATGGCGTTCCGGCCGTGGCCAGCAATATCGGCGCTCTTTCTGAAGTGGTCGTGCCGGGAGAGAACGGTTGTTTGGTGGAGCCCGGGAATGCACAAGACTTAGCCGACGCAATCCTTTCGGTTTTCCAGAATCAAGAAAAACTGCAATCTCTTCGTCAAGGAGCGGTAGCTTGGGCAAAAGGCCCTTTGAATTGGGAAACTTTGGCGGGCCAAACGGCGTCGGTCTATGAGATGGCGATTTCTGCTAAAGCCAAATCCACCCCGCCAAGATAAAATCAGCGCATGTCCACGCTTGAGCCTCGTCAGCCTACGGTTCCAACTCCAGAGATTGAGACCTTTGAGAACCCGCACCCGAATCAAAGTTATTTGGTGGAGTCTTGGACGGATGAATTCACTTGTATCTGCCCGCTCACCGGACAACCGGATTTCGCCACCATTCGCGTGCGCTATGTTCCTGGACCGCGTTGCTTTGAACTGAAGTCCTTCAAGCTTTATCTATGGAGCTACCGCAATGAGGGTCACTTCCATGAGGATCTCACAAACCGTATTTTGGCCGACCTTGAGGCCGCCATGGACCCTATTTGGCTGGAAGTCCGCGGAGAATTTAACGTGCGGGGGGGGATTCAGACCCACGTCACAGCACGCTGTGGCACTCGGCCAGAGAATTTAGAATAATTTCCAGAAAGTCCTTCAGGCTTAGCATCGAAATCGACGAAAGGAAGTACGTGACCTTCCTTCCTAGTGGCTTCCCGCCCACAAAAACTTTGCTCTTGCGAAGAACTGTGGGTGGGAAGTTTTTTTGTGGTCTTCCAGAAAGGACTTGGGGCGCGTTAGGGCACCGAAGAAATCACCGGGTTTTTAAGCACCCCCCAACCGCTCACGCTGACTTCCATGATTTGGCCAGGATGCACAGGGCCGACGCCCTCCGGCGTGCCAAGGAAAAGAATGTCCCCAGCACATAACGGCGTCCAACGGCTGATTTCGGCAAGGGCGACCGCTGGGGGGAAAAGAAGATCGGCAAGAGAAGCTTTCTGCTGAATTACCCCATCGATTTTTCCGATGAGCTCACATTCTGCTAGTTGGATGTCCTCGGCAAGGAACCAAGCGGGGCCAAGAGGGCCAAAGGTAGGTAAGTTTTTGGACCGAACCCAAGGGTGACCTAATTTACGGTCCTTCCCTTGGAGGTTTCGTGCGGTGAGGTCATTGCCTAAGGTGTAGGCGGCCACACTTTCGGCCGCTTCTTGTTCGGTGGCTTGGTGCAAGTCTCTTCCTAAGAGGAGAACGACTTCGGCTTCAGGGTCCACGCGCGAGTTCAACCACGTAGGAATTACAACAGGTTCCCCCGGTCCAATTAAGACGTCAGGAAGCTTTGCAAACCACATGGGTTCTTTGGGCGGCTCCGCTCCAAACTCCCGCGCGTGGGCCGCAAAGTTTTTTCCAAGGGCAAGAGCTTTCCCCGGTCGACCAGGCTGAAGTCGGGGCCAGTTTGTAGGGTCACAAAGAGGAGCCTGCTCTAGTAGTGCGTGCTGTAAGTCTGAGTTGAGAATCCATTGGCTGATTTCAGATAAAGAATCTTGCAGGCCAGCCTCTGTAAGATCTTGATAGACCGTGCCTTTTTGCCAAACCCAATGGGGTGCTCCATCTGGTGCAAGGGCGCGGAAAACGGATCTCATGGGTGGACGCGTTGGAGTGCATTGAGTGCATACGCGGTACACAAAACGGGGTTTCCTTCCCACCAGCGGGGGGCTTTTTCGTTGACCCACGAGCCATCTTTATTCTGTAGCTCGGACAGTTTTTGGAGGAGCTCCATGCGCCAGTCGTGATGGGTGCCGTCGGCTGTGGTGAGCTCTTGAACTTTTGCCGTGGAAAGTGCTTCCGCTAAACTGAGGTAGTAATAATAAAGCCCCATGTAGCCGGCCATGGGGTTTTTTAGTGCGTCAAACCCTGGATTGACTTCAAGTGTCCAATTCTTTCCAACCCACTTAAGGACGTCGGCCACGCGAGGGTCGGACTTGTCGAGCCCTGCGAAAACGTAGCACTTCAACAAGGCGTAGGTCATAGAGCCATAGGAAAGCGCCGCCACATTTCCGTTAGGGAGTTTTTCATAACCGGCCATGGAGTTTCCCGGGTAGTAAATTCCTCCGCCGTCATTGGAGGCCTCTACTACGTATCCTTCCGCATTTTTCACGGTGACTGTATTGGACTCTTTTCTATTTTGACAGCGTTGTAAAAAGAGAAGGGCTTTTTGAAAGGCCGGGTCATCTGGCGCAGCACCCGAAGCCTTGAGCCCTTGCAGGGCATATTGCAAATTAGAAAGGTCAGGTCTTAAGTCATTGCCGTAACCGATGCCACCATAGAACTTGTCACTTTCGGAATAGCCTTCCGTGCCGTCCGTTTGAGTCTGTCGCAAAAAGTTCCCTGCTTTTTGGATGACGGTCTGATCTTTTTCACGGCCTCCTGCTTGAAGTGCCATGATGGCGACCGAGGTCACGTAGACCGGCAAATTCCCTGCATGGATGCTTCCGTCTTTTTGTTGCAGGGAAACTAAGTAGTCCAGGACAATCTCTGCTTGTTGGACGACCTCGGGTCTCGCGCTTCCCAAAAGCGCTTTCGCAGCCAGTGCTGTAATTCCAGGTTCCGGGTGGCCCATGAATTCCCAAAGCCCGCTATCTGCTCTTTCTTCGAGGAGAAAATCCACCCCGGATTCATAGGTTTCAGCAAAGACTGGGGTGCGGGAATCTGGGTTTTGCTGCGCCTCTCGAAAAGTAACGGCGGCTTTCGCACAGGCCAGAACTCGGGCGGAAAAGGGTGCTGTCGATGGGCACTGCAAAAGATGCTCAACGGCAGGGAGGGCGTCGGCACCCGGAACGGCCACAGCCAACCACTCGGTTTCCAGTTGTGGCCACGGAGTGAGCAAGCCTCGGATTGTTGTGTGATAGCGCTCTGCGTTGGTGCAGTGCAAGGCGTAGGCCACGGTGGCGTCTCGCGCGCGCTTTGGGGTCAGGCCTTGGGCAGCTCGAAGCAGGTTTTGCACGGCGTTACGGAGAAACGGCCCATCATCTTCACGGTAGGAACGTGGGCCTTGGGTCATCGCAATCACCGTCCATGCTGTTTCTCGTATGGTATTCCCGTAGCTCCCATCTTCATTCTGAAGCCGACGGATGTCCATGAGTTGGCTATCCAGGAGTTCTTTGACCGAGGGCCCTTGGATGGCAGGAAGGAAGAGGAGAGAGGCGGCGAGCAGGCTCATGAGGAGGAGAACGGGGGAAAGGCGGCTTGGTTCACCGCATCCGCGGCACGGGCGGCAGAACCGGGATCGGCAAAGGCCGGGAGGTGGGGCTTCAGTTTTTCCAAAAATTCGGTGCGCTGAGGACCATGAAGGTATTTTTGCATATCCTTCGCTAGCTGATGCGGGGAGATGTCCACGCCGACGTGTTCAGGGGCGAGCTGTTCTCCGGCAAGCAGGTTGAGCCCCCCAATCCAAGGAACGCTGAGCCACCTGCGGGAGAGCCATTCCTTCCAACGGGATGATAGATGGTACACCAAAATGGGAGGGACCTTATGGGCGGCCACTTCCAGGACCGCAGTGCCGCTGGTCACCCACGCGCCCTGTAAATACGGGAGCACACTTTGGAATTCCCCTTTGGCGAACAAAATGGGGAATTCAGCCTGGCTCAAAAGCTCCTGGATGAAGGGATAGATCTCCGGCCGCAAATGCGGAAGCACAAACTGAGCTTCGGGGATTTCCTGATGGAGTTTTTTTGCAGCTTGCATCAAGAGGGGGAGATTTTCTTCCACTTCTCGCCGACGGCTCCCAGGTAAAAGGCCCACCCAAACGCCGTCGGTTAATGCGGCTAGTGATTCAGGAAGAGGGTCCATGGAGGTGGCGCAATCCCCAAGAGGGTGCCCGACGTAAGTTGCTGGGGCTCCGTGAGCTTCATACCAGGACCGCTCAAAGGGGAGAATCGTCAATAGCGCATCGGCCTTTTTGAAATCACGAATCCGCCACGGGGACCATGCCCAAAGCTGCGGGGCAATGAAGTCAATCACAGGGACTTTTGCCCGGTGGGCGATACGGAGCAGGTGGCGGTGAAGACCTGGGTAGTCCACCAAAATCACGGCATCGGGTTTATGCCGATGAAGTTCTTTAGAAAAACGAAAAACACACCGAATGAATAGAGGAAGTTGAGCGAGAACATCTCGAAATCCCATGACATTTTTGTCCGCCAGAGGCTCCCAAATCTTCATGCCGGCTTTTTGAAGTCGGGCACCGCCGAATCCCGAGACACTTAAGTGAGGGTGATTTTTTTTGAGCTGGTGTAACAGCCGTAATGCGTGTGCTTCTCCACTGGCGTCTCCGCAAGAGAGGAAAAGGTGATGGATCGTTCCAGAAACTTTAGAGACGGTGGGTGCTGGTGGAGGCGGTGCGTCCCACGTGAGTGTTTGGAAAAAGGAAAGACGTTTTTTTTGCTGTAAAAATGCAAGCCCTTGCCGTGGAAGAGCAAGGAGAGCATCCCAGAGTGCGAGAAAGAATTCTCGGAGAACGTCCCAAAGAGGCTTCACTTGAGGTCACGAGCACAACGAAATCCGACGTGCGCAAGTTCGGTTCCAAAAACAGGATAGGCCCAGCGAAAGGTGCTTGTGCACATGGATGCGGGGTCTCGGAAGGATCCGCCACGGGTGATGGCAACCGCGAATGGACGCGGGGTTTTGAGTAACTTTGCTTTGCCGCCGTCGGTAGAGAGGAGATAAAGATCCGCCGTCCATTCTCGGGCGTTTCCGGCCAAGCCTAAAATCCCCAAAGGCGTACGATCCTCCTTCCATTGCTTGGTTTCCGTGGTGTGACCCTCGTTACTTTCTTTACAGTGAATTCGACCGGAGACCATCGTATTGCCAAAAGGGTAGGCGAACTTTTGCGGTCCTCGGGCTGCTGATTCCCATTCCATTTCGGTCGGCAGTCTTTTTCCAGCCCATTTTGCATAACGATTCGCCGATGCCCACCCCACACCAGTAACCGCAAAGGGCTCTGTGCCTGAGGGAATCGTTGGACTTCCGTCGGCTTCCAAGTGCCAGTTCAAGGGGAGGTGTTGAAGGCGGATTCCTTCGGGGAGCGCCAAGAGGAATTGCCAATAATCCAAGTTCGAGACTTCTTCCTTGTCAAGATAGAAGCTTTGGACGTTGACGTTCTTTTCCTTCTCGGCATAGCGAAATCCGTCGGTAAGTCCGGAGTGGGGACCTATGGCGTACTTTCCTTCCGGAATCAGCGCCATGCCCTGCGGGGCAGTATCAAATCCAGGCTCAAACCGTTCCGGGTGCCTGAGCTTTTCCAAAGAAAAAAAAGCATCTTCCAGGGAAGCAGTAGTCCTTTGAAAGTGCTTTGCGATTTTGGATTCCGCATAACCTTTCGTGTTCCACCAGGTTTCAAAGTCAAGATCCGTGCGCGGCGATTTTTTGTAGGCTGATTCCTGAGTTTGATATTCAAGAAGAAGCGCCTGAAATGCGGTGTCTCTACTTTTGGCAGTCTGTACAAGTTGCTCTTCTTTTTTGAGCAAAAGTTTCTGCCGACGGCTGCTTTGTGCAGAGGTTGGTATCGCCAAAAGAAGCAAGGCAAGAGCAGGAAGAAAAAAACGAACCCTTGGGGAGAGTGACTGCAGTGTTAGCATTCCTTGTGATGTCTTTAGATTGGCAACCCGTAGAGTTGTTGAAAGCCGACCACTTCGGTCGGGTGGAACGGGGTTATCTTAGCGAAATAGGGCCTGCAACCGCATGGATTGGGCGGAACACTTCGGCGGCACCTTGGTACACCCGACCTCTAGCCCGATTTCTTGCCAAGCGGGAAGCGCGGGCCTTACGAGTGCTCACAGGCTTGGCGGGAATTCCGCAGTGGCAATCCTGGCAAGAGGGCTTGTTGTTGCGAAGTTATCTTGAAGGTCGGCCGATGCACTTGGCCCAGCCCAAGGACCGCACGTGGTTTTTCCGTGCTCAACGTTTCTTGGTGGCCATGCACCGCAGAGGGGTTGTTCACAATGATTTAGCTAAAGAGCCTAATTGGATTGTGACGCCCGACGGCTATCCAGCTTTGGTCGATTTTCAATTGGCCACGGTGCATCGGCGGCGGGGTCGGTGGTTTCGACATGCTGCCCGAGAAGACCTTCGTCATTTGTTAAAGCACAAAAGAACGTATTGCCCGCATGCTTTGACAGCCAGAGAGCGACAGCTTTTGAGCCAAGTGGGGTGGGTAGCTCAATTGTGGAGATGGACCGGGAAACCGATGTACCTTGGGCTGACGCGTGGCCTTTTGGGTTGGAAAGATCGGGAAGGTGCCGGAGATCGGTCCAGCGATTAACGAAGATCTTCTGACACGAAGGCTTTCCAGTTTTCCTCAAAAGCTTCGATGTCGACCTTTCCCCAAGACTCCGCAGTAGCCTTATTCCAAATTTTACTTTTTGCTTCTTTGTCAACCCGGATATTTCGAAGTCTTTTCAGGTCCTCGGGTGGGATTGCATTTTCTCCTCCCGCTTTTTCGATGATTTCATCGATTTCAC
>JAPKBM010000041.1 GCA_026421205.1 Planctomycetota bacterium | reverse complement strand
TCGCCATGCGCCTCTTGGACCGCTCCATTCGTCCCATGTTCCCCGATGGTTTTCAAAATGACATCCAAGTGATGTCGGCGGTGCTCTCTTATGACCAGGAAAATGAGCCAGAAGCTCTGCACATGATTGCAGGCATGGCGGCTCTTTCTGTTTCAGACATCCCTTTTGGCTCTGCCATGGCGGCCGTTCGTTTGGGCTGGATTGACGGCAATATCATTGTGAATCCTACGTACTCCGTTTTGGAGAACGACGACAATAAGCTCGACCTCATGATGTCATGTACCGCCAACGCGGTTTGCATGGTAGAAGCGGAAGCTCAAGTTCTTGCTGACGAAGAAATCACCAAGGTCTTGGCTGCTGGCCACGAGGTCTGTAAAGAAATTATTTCCATGATTGAAGAGCTAGTCGGAAAGGCTGGCAACACCAAACGCCCTGTGGATGTGGCTGAGAAAGACACCACAAAGCATGATGAGCTTCTTGCGAAGCATGGCGAAGACACCTTGCGCAAGGTTCTTTTGACTGACGGCAAGTTTGAACGTTATGACGCTGTCGATGCTTGGGTTGCTTCCGTTGTGAAGGACAATGCGGACGCCGAAGACGACGATTCCATGTCCGCATGGAAGTCGGCGGCCAAGGCGGTCATGAACACCGTAGAGCGTCAAATGACGTTGGACGGAACACGGGTTGACGGTCGGGACACCACCACCATTCGCCCCATTGAAATTGAAACGAGCTTTTTACCCCGCACCCACGGGTCCGCGCTTTTCACACGGGGTGAGACGCAGGCCATCGTGACCACTACGTTGGGTTCTACCGAGGATGAGCAGTTCATTGACGGCCTTCGTGCAGAAAAGGGCAAGTCCCGTTTCTACCTTCACTACAACTTCCCTCCTTACTGTACCGGTGAAGCACGCATGCTTCGGGGTACATCCCGTCGGGAGAAAGGTCATGGCATGTTGGCACAGCGCGCGTTAGCTCCGGTTCTTCCTGAGTACGCCGACTTCCCTTACACCTTGCGAATTGTTTCGGATATCACAGAGTCAAACGGTTCTTCTTCCATGGCTTCGGTTTGTGGAGGTTGTTTGTCCTTGATGGATGCCGGGGTTCCTGTGAAGGCTCCTGTTGCAGGTATCGCCATGGGCCTCATCATGGATGAGCCTTCTGGTAAGTACGCTATTTTGTCAGACATCTTGGGCTCGGAAGATCACCATGGCGACATGGACTTCAAAATAACGGGTACCGAAGAAGGCATTACCGCAATCCAGATGGACATCAAGATCAAAGGCCTCAAGCCTTCCATCATGGAAGAAGCATTGGAGCAAGCACGTGAAGGTCGTCTTCATATCTTGGGTTGCATGGCAGAAGCCCTGAATGCACCGCGCACAGAGATTTCTCCGTACGCTCCTGCAAATAAAGCCATCAAGATTCCAGCCGATAAGATTGGTTTCGTGATTGGACCGAAGGGTGCCAACATCAAGATGCTCCAGGAAACTTTCGGCGTGAACGTGAATATCGTGGACGATGAAGGCAACGTGCAAGTTTCTGGTACGCCAGAAGAGCAGGTAGACGCTTGTCTTGAAATGATTCGCGCACAAACGCGGGCGATTACAGCCGGCGAGCGCTTCACGGGCAAAGTCACTTCGGTGAAAGACTTCGGTTGTTTTGTAGACATCGGTGGTGGCCGTGAAGGCATGTGCCACATTTCTGAGCTTGCAGAAGGTCGGGTTGAGACCGTAGAAGACGTCTGCAAAGAAGGCGATGACATCGAAATGATGGTGGTCAATGTGGATGAACGCTCCGGAAAGATTCGTCTTTCTCGTCGTGTAGCTTTGCTTCCGGAAGAGGAAGTAGAAGCTGCCATCGCGGAAGCGGCAAAGCCACAAGGTGGCGGTCGTGATCGGGGTGGGCGCGGGGGCGGGCGTGACCGCGGTAGTCGCGGTGGCAGTCAGGATCGTGGCCGCGGAGGCCGTGATCGTGATAGCCGACCTCGTCGTGACAGCGCTTTCGCTGACTGAGTCTAGATTTTCGGCAACGGTGACCTCAAAGGAATAGGGTCACCGTTGCCTTTTCCCCTCTATATCTTGTGTGCCCCTTAAGAAGAGCTTCAAATCTGCCGAAAAAGCAGAAGATTCTTCAGAAAAAGGTCAACCAACCTTGTCGTTGGACCGTTCTATACATAGACTAAATAGGAGAAAACCATGAAAGTACCCCTTCTCGTCCTCTTCGCTGCGTTCTTCGCAGTCCCATCCTTGGCCTCAGCCAGGGATTCCGGGTTGTTTTTGCCTTCGGTTCAACTGGATCATGCTTTGGTGCGCCATGGAAACCCGGCTGATTTTGACGCCTCTAAGTCTCCAAAAGTGGCCACCGTCCGCTCCAAGGAGGTCTACAAGGCAATCCCTGCGTACCAAACCATTCAGAAGGAAAAAGTGCAAAAGGGGACTGCCCGCTACACCCAGTTGATGCAAGCGGCTACAAAAACCTTTCGTCGTGCATTGAAGGCATCGGCGGACAAAGGTGGCTACCTTCTCATCGTGGAAGAAGGCGGGATTTCTGGCTATACCACCACAGATTTGACGGCCGGTATCATCCGGAGTCTGTAGTTCATCGTTTGACTCTGCGGTAGGCTAGGCGCTTCATTTTGCCTTCCACCTCTCTGACCACGACCCTCGCCCTTTTTGGGCTATTGCTTCCATGCTGTGGCTTGTTGCCGCAGACAGGTCCTCAGGAGTTTCCTGCGCCACCCGTTGTGGAAGGTGAAAAGGTCTCCGGGTTGGTCCCCTCGGTTGTACTGAAAGGAATCAAACAAGAGTCCACGCTTGCTGAGACACAACCCTATTTGCGTTATCAGCATTTAGCCGATGGCCGTTACAAGGTTTTGGTGCCGATGCCCCTTGGCTCTCTTGTTAATCTAGATTCGGGGCCGGCAAAAGTGGTCAAGGATAATTGTCATTGCTTTACAAGGGCTGATAGCCCCGCAACAATCAAGATTGAGCAAGGTTATGTCGTGCGAGGGGATCCCAGTAAATCCCCTTGGGAGTCAGTAAACGCTTTTCAAGCTACCGAAGATTTGCTCATCCTTACCGGAACAGTTGCTGATATTCGGGAAGCTTTGGAATTCATCGACCTTTATTACAACAATGCGCCCCAAGTGGAAATCCAGGCGCAGATTGTTCAGGTCAATGACACCGATGCCTTCGAGCGAGGTATTGACGGATTGAATTTACAGAATATTAAGGATGGTGTGCCGTATCTCGGTTCGGGTGCCGACGGGCCAGCTTTGCGAGAAATCACCTATGACCATCCGTTGGACTCTGGCGGCGGCTTTGCCCTTTCCATCATTAAAGATTCCATGGTTTTGAGCGCAGTACTGCAGATGGTGGCGACAACCTCTTCCGCGGACATCGTTTCGCGGCCACGCGTGGTTGTGCGCAATGGTCAAGCCGCATACCTGGCCAGTTCCGAACGCATTCCTTATCAAAAATACACGGCGCTTGTTGTAGGAAGTGGAACATCCACCTCAACTCTCGACTTCTTAGATGTGGGCATCGACCTGAAAGTACTGCCTGTCATCGTAGGCAGTGATACGGTGCATTTGTCCATTGATGCGCAAGTTTCTCGTACGGGTCGTAACGTGGAAATTTCGGGAGAATCCGTTCCAGTGACCACCGACCGGTCGGCGAAAACAGTGCTCTCCGTGCGAAGTGGGCAGTCGGTGGTTATCGGTGGCCTCAAGCTTCTGGAAACTCGAAATGTTGAAAGTAAGGTTCCGCTTCTAGGCTCCATCCCTCTTTTGGGTTGGCTTTTTAGTTATGAGAGCGCGGAAACTATTGATACCGAAGTTTTGTTCATCATTACGCCGGTCATAAAAACGCGCGCAGCCAGCATCTCCCGCTTCGGTGATATCTTTGACCCATTCTCTGAGGATGCGCAACCCTAGGCAAGAACGAGAAGGCGGGGTGATTCTGATTCTCACCCTTTTCGTCTTATTGATTAGTTATGCCCTGGTGGCCCAGCTGACTTTGGGCACTGCTGTGGCGTGGCAGACCACGAAAAATGCGTCTGACCGTGTGCGTATGGAATATGCTTGCCGGTCTGCTGCGGAAGAGATCTTTCAAATGCTGAAAGATGACGTCGGTATGGAGCCTGGTGGGGACGCGTCGGAAGCGTTGGAAGGAGATCTTGCCGCAGCTGCAGCAGACCAGGGCTTAGATGTGAATTCGGATGCAGAATCGGCTACAGATGAAGAAGAAACAGCAGCAGATACTGCAGCTTCTGATTCAACGCGAGATGCGTGGTGGACACCTGCCAGGTATACCTATGGTGACATTGAAGTCACTTCTTGGGTGGAAGATGAGAATGGAAAGTTTAATTTGCACTTACTTCTTCAGGAAGACGAAGAGGCACGGGCAGAAGCTGAGGCAACGTTTATCCGGATTGTGGATGCTTTGCGAGATAAGTTCGACGATGACTTGGATGACTATGATGCCAACCGAATTCTGGAGCAACTTCGGGAATGGATGGATGGCGAGAAGCGTTCTGAAGAAAATTTCCCGCGTGCGTTTCGGTACTCGGACGCCGAGGAAAGTGAGCGGGTTCTTCTGTTTTGCTTGGAGGAGCTGATGCTTTTGCAGGATGTGACGGAGTCGTTGTACTACGATCAAGTTCGCCCAGAAAATCGCATTGCGCCGGGTTTGGAATCTGCTTTTACGGTGTACACCCTTCCAGCTTTAGACGCAGAGGGCTCCGAACTGGAGCAAGATACCGCTGAAGAGGCTAATGGGGGGGCCGCTACTGCGGAGGACACCTTTGCCGCGGAGGCTTCCACCGACCCCGCGCCTGAAGAGGAGGCGGCACAAGATCTAGAAGAGAATGCGGCGCTGGGGGGGCTGGATGATGTTCTTGAAGGTGATCCGCCTCTTGGCGTACTCATCAATCTCAACACGGCATCTTCGGCCGTGATCCAAGGCGTTGCTTCTCGGGAAGTCCTTCCGCTTTATATGGTGGAGCAAATCCTGCGCTATCGAAACGAAGTGGACGAAGCTGCACAAGAGGAAGCCGACGGCGAAGACATGGATTCCAATGACATTGACCTGCGTAGGTCGTTGTACCGCGAAGATGAAAGCATCCCGATGCGCTTCTTTTCTACTTTAGAAGATCTTGCCGAAGTCGAGAGCTGGGAAGACCGAATGGATGAAGAAGCGCAAGCCGCATTTACCGAACGCATTGGTTTAAAATCGGACATTTTCTCCATTTATCTCTTCGCACATATTGCTCCCGAAGATTGGGAGCAGAAGGATTGGTATGAAGAACCTCCCGGACCAGTTTTACGCCTCCGAACACTTGTTTGGCGCCGTGCCGGTGAAAACGGGGGTAAATTAATTACTCTCCTTCCGTGGCACGAAGTTCCAAACCGGCGTTGGCGCATCCCGGATTTCCAGGACGACCTCCCGTTTTTCGAGCCGCCAGAATGGTAAGAAGCCCGCGGAGGTTTTCAAGATGTGCCGGTGGGTTGAGCTGAGCGAGCAACCGAAGGATGGCTCGGGCCTCTTGTCGTTGCCAAGACGAGGGAGCTTCCGTGCTTAAAGGAGAGAGTAGACGGGCCACACGACGCTCAAGAGGGGCAAAATCTACCTGGGTTTGAAGAGATCTCCATAGGTGCGTCAATTGGGTCTTTAATTGTCTCCGGGTGAGATGAAGCCGCTTTGCAGCAGGGGTCAGTCCGCATTGAGGCCAACCGCACTCCGCAAGGGCTTGGAGGATTTTGGCATGACTTTCCTCGTCTGAATATCGAAAAGCGTCGGTCGGCAGTTTCCGAGGGTCGCCAAGTGAGGCCTCTTGAAGGCGAGTATGGGTTTTAGTCGTTTCAAACTCTAGGTAAAGAGCCCGACGGAGCCCACGAGGCCACTCCTCCAATGGATGCTTCATCTGGGAAAACTCAAGCCAAAGCACACCTTGAAGCTCTTGGAGGATTTGTGGCGCCTGATAGACCGCAGCGTATTGGGTTTTCTTGAGGTAAAACCGAATGTACCGAAGGAGCCGAGGCCGTAATTGAGTTAGGGCGTCGGCAGCAAGAGGATGAGTCACGTCGCCCAGAGTAGAACTTTCCCTGAACTTGTGGGAGGCATTCTTGAACTTCTGCTGGGCCATGGGACAATCCCATTTCGTACCCCCCCAAAGCCCCCTCATTCGCATCCAATGCCATCAAACGCCGTCATCGGTCTCCAATGGGGAGACGAAGGAAAAGGAAAAGTCATCGATACTCTTGCGCACGAAGCCCATGTGGTGGCGCGTTATGCAGGAGGGAACAACGCAGGCCATACGGTCATCGTTGGCGATGAAAAATATGTTCTCCATCTCATCCCAGGAGGTATTCTTCATGAAGGCATCTGCAATCTCATTGGCCGGGGCTTGGTGGTTGACCTTGGTGCCTTGATTGAAGAGATGGATGGCTTGATTGCCCGCGGTGTACCTGTGGAGGAACGCTTGCGGTTGGACGGTCGTGCTCATGTGATTTTCCCTTATCATCGTCATGTGGATGGCTTGGTGGAAAAATGGCGTGGCGAAGGACGGATTGGAACCACGGGTCGTGGCATTGGTCCAGCTTATGCGGACAAGGTGGCACGCACAGGAATTCGCGTGGCCGACATTTTGCAGCCCAAGATATTCCAGACACGTTTGAAAGCAGCCATGGCGGAGAAAGCGGCTTTGATCGAAAAAGTTTATGGTGAAGAGCCGCAAAACTGGAGCACACTTTATGAAGAGTCTGTTCAAATGGCAGAGCGGCTCCGGCCCTTGATTGTGGATGGCGGCGCCATGCTCAGAGAGGCATACGCAAAAGGAGAATACGTTTTGTTTGAAGGGGCGCAGGGTGCGCTTTTAGATTTAGATGGGGGCACATATCCCTATGTCACCTCTTCCTGGACGGGCGTTGCCGGGATTGCCGGAGGAACGGGTTTCCCTCCGAATCATTTGGACCGCGCCATGGGAGTGACCAAGGCTTACACCACTCGCGTCGGCGAAGGACCATTTCCAAGTGAACTATTCGAGGAAGTCGGAGAGCGCTTGCGTAAAGCAGGCAATGAATATGGCGCCACCACCGGTCGTCCGCGGCGTTGTGGTTGGTTTGATGGAGTTGTGGCGCGCTACGCTTGTCAAACCAATGGAATTGACGGCGTATTTTTGACCAATTTAGATGTCTTGAGTGGCTTCGGAAATCTTCAGGTCGTCACGGCCTATCGGGAGAAGGAAGAAGTTTTTCGGGATTATCCGTCACAAGTAGGGCTTGGCAAAGATTTGGAGATGGAAACGACCGAACTTCCCGGATGGACGGAAGACATCACTGCGGTCCGGAATTTTTCGGATCTCCCAAAGGCGTGTCAAGATTATGTGCGCTTTTTGGAAAAAGAAATGGGCGCACGGATTGAACGCATTTCCGTCGGCCCCGGAAGAGATCAAATATTTATGGGTGAGTCCGGACAAGAGGATCTTTGGCAGCGTTAATGAAGCCTGATTTCCCTGTTCCAAACCACGTTGGCATCATCATGGATGGCAATGGTCGTTGGGCAAGGCGTGGCGGCTGGGTTCGGCTGAAAGGCCATGAGGCTGGGGTGAAAACAGTGCGGGATATCACAACGGCGGCCGCAGAGTGGGGGATTCCACATCTCACGTTGTATGCGTTTTCATCAGAGAACTGGGGGCGCCCCAAGAAGGAAGTTACCGGTTTGATGAAATTTCTCAAGCGCTTTCTGGTGGAGGAGCGGCCGTTATTACTGAAAAATGGAATCAAGCTCCAAGGTCTTGGTGAGTTAGACCGCTTGCCCACCGACGTCCTCGTAGTTTTGCAGGAAACGGAATCGCTTACTGCCGATGGCACCAAGATGGTTTTACGGCTCGCACTTTCGTACGGTGGGAAAGATGAGTTGTTGCATGCCGCGAAGTCCATGGCACGGCAGGTTAAAGAGGGTGCCTGCGAGATCCAAGATTTGACGGTAGAAATGCTTCGTTCTTCTCTTTACGATGCATCGATGCCGAATGTGGACTTAGTAATTCGCACTGCGGGTGAGCAGAGGCTCTCCGGTTTTCTTCTTTGGCAGGCTTCCTACGCGGAATTCTACTTTTCGCAGTCTCTCTGGCCAGAATTCACACAGACAGACTTTTTGCATGCTTTGAAAGATTATGCTTCTCGGGTTCGGCGGTTTGGCGGGGTCCTGGAAAATGACCCTGCGTCGGAGATTCCATCTTCGTGAGCGTCCTTCGTACTCGCTTGCTCTTCGGCTCATTCATGACAGCCTTGACGGTGGGGCTATTGTGGTCTGAATTATTTGGTTTCCCTGTTCGTGTTTGGCTCGTTCCTCTCGTTGCTGCGCTGGCACAGTGGGAATTTTATGCAATGGCGCAGTCGGGTGGATGGCCGGCGCAAAAAAAAATAGGTATTGCAGCTGGGTTGATTTGGACGACATCGGGCCTCTGGTGGCCTTGGGGGGAGCTCACTGCGTCGGCATTTCTTACTGGGGTTATGTTGCTTCTCTTTGTGCGTGCCGTATTGGCTCAAGCGGTAGAGGGCGCACCAGTAAGGATTGGAGTGACCCTTTTAGGGATTTTAGGCATCCCTTTTTTACTGGTTTATTTGGCTTGGATGCCTTGGCACTGGGCTGTCTTTTGCATCCTTGTTTCTAAGGTGGGAGACAGTTGTGCCTACTTTGCAGGTTCTGCTTTTGGCCGACATAAGTTAATCCCGGCGGTGAGCCCTAATAAGTCATGGGAGGGTGCGGTGGCCTCTTTACTCGGGGCTCTGTTGGCCTCGTGGGCTTTCTGGTCATGGAACTCAACGTTGTCCGAGCACCCTTTGTGGATAATTTTATTGATCGGGTCGGTGACGAATGTGGGCGCGCAACTCGGCGATCTTTCCGAGAGTCTGTTGAAGCGCGGTTGCAAAGTGAAAGATTCAGCCGCACTCATTCCCGTCGCGGGAGGCATGTTTGACCTTGTCGACTCATTTCTCTTGGCAGCCCCAACCCTTTACTTCATATTGACCTTGTTCAACATCCCTTCTTGAAAAGAAATCCCAAAGCTCGCCGTTGCGTGAAACATGTCTCTGAGCAATTGCGCATTCCACTTCTTTCCTTAGATGAGGAGCAATTGCTGCTTGGGGTCCACGACCGCCATGTCAAGGAGGTAGAAAACCGTTTTGGAGTTCGACTGCGTGCAAGGCATGGAGAACTCACCATTCAGGGTTCCGAAGAGGCAGTTCGACGATTGTCCGTGGATGTAGAGTCCGTACTTATGAAGATTCGTGCAGGGAAAAACGTGTCTCCTGCAGAGATTGAAGACACGCTTCTTGGGAATCATTCTCCGTCGGGCCAAAAGAACTTTGACAAGCAAGGAATCACTTTGCATGGTGGGCAATCCTTGCCGACAGCACGAACACCACGTCAACAAGATTACCTCGAGGCACTTTCTCACTCTGAACTGGTGCTTGCTACTGGGCCGGCGGGAACGGGAAAAACGTATCTTGCTGTGGCGGAAGCCGTCCGAGCATTACGTTCCGGGCAGGTTCAGCGATTGATATTCACACGTCCTGCGGTTGAGGCCGGAGAAAAGTTAGGGTTTCTTCCGGGGGATTTAGTGGAAAAGATTGACCCTTATCTTCAGCCCCTTTTTGATGCCTTGAACGATTTAGTTGGTCCTGCCAATGCTCGGCGCCTGAGGGACTTAGATATTATTGCCATTGCGCCCCTTGCCTTCATGCGTGGGCGCACTTTCCGAAATTCATTTGTGGTTCTGGATGAGGCGCAAAATGCAACCTCGGTCCAACTCAAGATGTTTTTAACTCGGCTGGGGGAAGGGGCCAGAGCGGTCGTCACTGGCGACATCTCCCAGACGGACTTGCCCGCGAACAAGAGTGGACTCGCCGACGCCATCCGTCGACTTGAGGGGGTGGAGGGTATTTCTGTGGTGCACTTCGACCGTACCGATGTGCAACGATCCGCATTAGTCCAACGAATTGTGGAAGCCTATGGCGAAGAAAACGATTGATGTTGGAGACGTTAGTCACGCATATTTATGAGGGTGGCTTGCCGGGCACCGTAGTACAAAATATCGGAGATATTTGTTGGCGCCTTTATGAGGGCCCCACGGACCGACAAGTTGAAGTGGTTTTTTTGGGGGAAGAGGAGCACTGCAACTTGCATGAACGTTTTCTTCAAGACGCTTCCCCAACCGATGTCATAGCATTTCCGTACGAAACTAAGGAAGAATCGTTAGGAAATGGAGATAAACTTTTTGGGGAAATTGCTGTGAATGTTGAAATGGCGAAACGGCAAGCGCGTCAAAGAAACTTGGACATTGCGCAGGAATTGAGTCTCTATGTGGCCCATGGATTCCTTCATTTGCTGGGTTTCGATGACGGAAACCCTGCGGAATGCAAAGAAATGCGTTCTGCGGAGCAAGCCGTCTTGCGGGAACTGGGATTTTCTTTGCCGTAGTTTTTTACGTTTTCAAGAGGATTTCTTGAATCTACGTGTTGTGCACGAAATGATGAGTCCCTGAGCAATCGCTTGGAACACCCACCCCTGTATGGTTCGTCGCGCCCGCACTCCCAAAACACCCAACCCAACTCTGCAAAGATTATGGGATGAATTTCGCAACAAAGGTTGCCTGAACGCCCGGAATGCTTTGGTTGAATTTTACAGGGGACATGCAAGTCGCGTGGCACATCGGGTCAAGGCGCGCCTCCCGCGTTCGGTGGATGTTGGTGATCTCACTTCTGCGGGAGATGTCGGATTAATTCAATCCATTCAAAGTTTTGACCCTTCTCGCGGCGTCCCCTTTGAGGCGTTCTGCGCACATCGAGTTCGCGGTGCCATCATTGACGAACTCCGACGCCATGACTGGTTGCCGCGCCCCATGAGAAATCGGCTGAATCGCCGGAAAGAAATGGAGTCACGCCTTCGGCACGAATTTGGCCGAGAGCCCAAGGAGCATGAAATTGCCGAGGGCTTCGACTTATCCCTAGAGGAGTTTCACACACAATTCGGCAATGACCAAGAGGCGCCAGTTCTTGCGGGAGGAAAGCCGGTTTCCGATTCTTCCTCTGGGGAGCACGGCTTAGATTTCATTGAAGATCTCCGTGAGGAAGGCCCCGTTGAGCCTGCCCATCGGAGAGAAATGTTGCATCACATTTCGGCAACTTTGAATGAAGAGTCTCGAGAGATACTCTTTATGAGGTTCTTTGAGGGCCGCACCTTACAAGAGATGGGAGACGCCCTGGGTATTTCCCCCTCCCGTGTTTCAAAGATTTTAGCGCGTATCTTGGCCCGCCTCAAAGAACGGTTTGAAGATAAAGTGAACTAGCGGTTTTTATGCCGTGCATGCACTGCGTGTATCTCTAACGTTTCCTCAATAACTTCTCGAAGAGCGCTAAAAGGAATCATATTGGCGGCGTCTGACGGAGAACGTTGTGGGTCTAGGTGGGTTTCTACAAAGTAGCCATCAAAGCCTGCCGCAGCGCCTGCACGTAAAAGAAGTGGTGCCATTTTCCAGTTTCCACCTGTAATCCCTGTTCCACTGCCCGGTTGCTGAACAGCATGTGTCGCATCTAGAATGACAGGGCGCCCTGTTTTTTGCATGACAGGGAGGCCTGTAAAATCTACGACAAGGCCACCATGTCCAAACGTCGAACCTCTTTCCGTAAGGAGGACGTCGGCATTACCTTGCTCTGTGATTTTCTTGCACGCATGCGAAAAATCAGCCGGTGAGAGAAACTGACCTTTTTTTAGATTGATCGTTTTTCCAGTATTGGCTGCGGCCAGAAGTAGGTCCGTTTGGCGGCACAGAAAGGCTGGAATTTGCAAAATGTCCACGACCTCGGCAACGGGTGCGCATTGATCTGGGAGATGGACATCAGTCAAAACGGGGACACCAAGTGCCTCTTTAATCAGAGACAGGAGTTCTAGGCCTTGCGAGAGTCCGACGCCTCTTTCACTAGCTGCGGATGTCCTATTTGCTTTGTCAAAGCTCGCCTTGTACACCCATTGGCAGGGCAATCCTTTTAGGATTTCCTGTAACTGCAGGGATTCTTCCAGAGAGGCCATGCCTTCCAAGACACATGGGCCGGCGATGAGTAAGGGGTGCGTCACAGAATGATTATGGAAGAAGGAGGGAGAGGGGAGGGGCGTTCAATGAGAATTCTACCGAGGTCGTGCCGACATAATCTCCATCAATTTGCAGGGGGGCAGTATTCAGACCCATGACCTGCACTGTTTTGACTTTGCGGTGAACCACCCCCGGGATTTGAGTAAGACGACCCGTGGCTGATGCGGCAGCCAAGAATGACGTCGTAGCAAGATTGATTTTTGGAAACAAATAAATTTCCCAAAGTCCATCGGTATATTCTGCTTTCCCCAGTCGAAAAGCCTTTATTCCATAAGTTCGCATTCCAGAGATGACACCGAATTCAAATTCGCCGAGGTCTTCACCATCCGCAATCACTCGTTGAGCCGTGGGGGCCCAGTTCTTTATGATTTTTCCGAGAAGGGGCAGGTAGTCTGTTTTGTGAATGGGACCATCTCGTTTTTCATTCATGCGTCGCATGAGTTCAGCGCCTAAACCGAAATCCCACACGAGAAAACTTCTCTGAGTTAGAGTCTCCTTGAGGTCGTTTGCAGCGGTGTACGACACGATTCCAGTGTCGAGGCAAAGCCGGTTTTCCGATTCCACAAGTTTTGCAGTGCCGAATGGGCGGCGAGGGAGCTTCAATTCTGTGGCCAGCATGTTGCTTGTGCCTAGAGGGGCAAGCGCAATGGGCGGCGCGTCAACCGGAAGGCCATCTACTACAGCAGAAAGAGATCCATCGCCCCCGATGACCACGAGGCGGTCTGCAACTTTGGACGCTTCCTTTGCCCATTCGATAGCGTCTTGGCGGCTTCGGCCAAGGCGAATACGACAATCATGGCCGCGGCGAGCCAGAATGGATGCAATTTCACCGGCACGGCGCGGGCCAAGGCCCCGGCCCGAGTTGGGGTTCGCAATAAAGTCAATACGCATGAGGAGGGGAGGCGTTCGCCGAAGCGATAGCCTAGCCTCCGATGCAACATTCGGCTCCCCCTTCCCCTGTGCTCTTGACCGGTATGGGTGGTGTATTGGGCGAAGGACTTGGAGCTTGTTGGCCGGAAGAGACCAAGTCCAAGATGATTATTGCTGGGCGTCGGGCGCCAAAATCTTGGATGAACACTCCGTTCACTTCGCTTGATTTGTCCGAGGGAGGGCGTTTTGCGGAGTTGCTTCAGCGCCTTCAGCCCAAAGTGCTCCTGTACGCGGCGGCAGAATCCCGAATTTCCGTATGCGAGGAGAGCCCGAAAGAGGCGAAGCAGGTGAATCTACTTTCTTTGCAAGAGTGTCTCCCTCTTCTCCAGGAGATAGGAACACGGCTCGTTTATATTTCTACGGATCAAGTTTTTGACGGCACACAGCCGGAAATCTTGGAAAATGATTTCCCGTCTCCAATCCATGAGTATGGTCGCCAAAAGGCCGAAGCCGAGGCTCACGTCCTTGAGGCGAGTCAAGTTGTCGTCCGTATTCCGCTTTTGCTTGGTCCTTTGGTAGAGAAAGGGAGAGAAGGTGCCGATGCTTGGGTGCTTCGCGCGACAATGAATCAAACCCCCCTCAGCCTTTTCACGGATGAATACCGTGCGGCAGCTTCTGCCCGAAGTCTTGCGCCCGCGCTTCTCCAAATACTCTATGGAGACGGGACAGGGGTGTACCATCTGGCCGGACATCGGGCGTGGAGTCGTTGGGAGATTGCACAGAAAGTTTGTCAGCACGCCAATGTGCCCTGGATACATGAACCGGCATCCTTGAAAGATTGGACGGGGACACCTCGGCCTCCACGGCTTTTTTTGACATGTGAAAGGGCTCAGGCGGAACTCGGTTTTCACCCCCCGGATTTGCGACAATCTCTTGCCGCGTTGCCCCAACAGCCGAAAGATTGATGACGACTCAAACACCTTCCTTGCCAACACGCTATGAGCCAGCTCATTTTGAAGAGGCTATTTACGCCCAATGGCTTGCAACCAATGCCTTTGCCCCTTCTGGCGATAAAGACAAGCCACCCTTTACCATTATGATGCCACCCCCGAATGTGACGGGGGTATTGCATATGGGGCATGCCTTAAACAGCACGCTCCAGGACGTTGTGGCAAGACATCGGCGTATGGATGGGTTTGACACTTTGTGGATTCCAGGTACGGACCATGCGGGAATTGCTACCCAGGCTGTGGTTGAGAGAAAACTTTTTCAAGAAGAGCAGAAAACCCGTGAAGATTTAGGGCGTGAAGCGTTCATTGGAAAAGTCTGGGACTGGAAGGAATATCATGGCGCAACGATTTTGAATCAGTTGCAACGTTTGGGTACTTCTTGTGATTGGTCGCGGACGAAATTTACGTTAGACCCCGACATGTCGAAAGCCGTTCGCACCGCTTTCGTACGGCTTTGGGAGAAGAAGTTGGTTTACCGTGGTGCGCGTTTGGTGAATTGGGACTGCAAGTTGCAAACGGCAATTTCAGACGATGAGATTGAGTACGTCACGCGCAAAGGGCATATGTGGTACCTCCGATATCCTGTGACTGACATGGAAGAGTCTTTAGTCGTCGGCACAACACGTCCAGAAACCATGTTGGCGGATACTGGGGTTGCCGTGCACCCCGACGACACGCGTTACGCTCATTTGATTGGCAAGACCATAACTCTTCCTATCGTGGACCGGGTCATTCCCATTGTGGGCGATGAAAGCGTTGACCCTGAATTGGGAACGGGTGCCGTGAAGGTGACACCGGGGAATGACCCTGAGGATTGTGTGCGAGGTGCGCGGCATAATCTTCGTATTCTTCGTCTTCTTCTTAAAGATGGAACGCT
>JAPKBM010000087.1 GCA_026421205.1 Planctomycetota bacterium | reverse complement strand
GACAGGGACAAGGACAAGCCGTTCATGCTGATGGTGCAGCACAAGGCGCCGCATCCCCAGAAAAATAAGAACGTTTCCGCGTAGTTCACCCAACCACGGTCAAGGAAGAGTCCACCCATGCGAGTGTTCTTGAATGGAACCATCAGCAGCATGAAAAGAATAGTTATGCCTGCGCCGACCAGTAAACTTTTTCCAAAATTGACGTTGGCGTGATCCTTTTCCTCCCAGCCTTTACGAGCGGGTTTTTGGTTTCCTGTTCCAGTTGGTGGAGTGGTCGCTTCTGGGATTTGGAATCGGTTTTGGCAAGCTGGGCACTGGACTTGTTGGCCGATGTGTTCCTGAGTGACATTGAGCGCGGTGCTACAGTGTGGACATGAGATTTGCATAATAGTCGGCAGGGCGTTGGATAGAAGTGAAAGAGATAGATAATAACTTCTCATAACAACTGCTACCAGTTGTTATGAGAATCTTTATGGAGTGAGCTGACCCAGAGTCATTTCGACGCTGTGGATAGCTTGGCCATTCTTGTTCATGAAGGAAGCTTTGAGTGTGGGATCTTTGCTCTCGTGATCGATATCTATCAGCAGCAGGGTGTTCTTTTCCAGCGCCGACCATTTTAGATCGGGGTGCTCGACGTTGAGTGACTTGATGGTGGATCCGTGCATCGGCGAACTGATGAATTGGTAGAGCGGGTAACCGATGTGTTTGTCGGGATACTTGAGTAAGCGGCTGACGTGAATGTCGCCACCCAGCAGGCTGACTCCACTGATCTTTTCTTTACGGATCCATTCGAACAGGGCTTTTCTTTCGGTGCTATAGGTTTCCCAATCGTCCTTTTCCTGGTTTTGCTTGTCGTCCCAGATGATGCCGCAGGCGAGGATCTTGAAGGAGGCGGTCGAGGCTTTGAGTTCCTTCTTCAGCCATTGCCACTGCGCTTTGCCCAGCAAGGTTTTCTGCTTGGGGTCAATTTGCGATTTGCCGGTGTAGGAAAACCAGCGAGCATCAATGACGAAGACTTCGACCGGGCCGGTGCGCACTTTGGTATAAATGCCATTGCCCTTATTGTCGCCGTAGCCGAATTGCGGGCGGTACTCCTTGAAGGATTTGATGCTGTTGTTCTTTTGGGGGAAAAGGCCGTCGCTGTCATTCAGGCCGAAGTCGTGGTCGTCCCAGGTGCCTATGTAAGGGGTCGATTTCAATACCTCTGCGAACGAGGGAATGCGCAGGAATTGGCGGTGCGAATGTCGCTGCACCTCGAGGGCGCCGTGGTCGATGTAGGGAGTGTCGCCCATGAAATAGATCAAGTCCGGCTTCAATCCCGCTATCGATTTGTATAAGGGGCTTTCTTCGATGTCCGCACAGGAGCCGAATAAGAGGCGCGTTTTGCCCTTGTTCTCTGCATGCGTGCTTGTGAAATGATAGTCAGCACCGGAAATTTTCAGACCATTGCCCTCGACCTCATAGGAATAAGATTGCCCTGGCTTCAGTTTCAATATTTTCCAATTGATTGTGAGGTCGTCCTTTTCCGTCGCCGAGAGTTGCTCTTGCCAAACGATGTTTTTGCCGGCGTCTCTGACTGTTAGTTTGTAGCTGCCGGTCTGCGGTGCACGCATCCAGATGCAGGCCTTGTCGGCGTCCACTTGACCGATGTATGGACCAATCGTCTTGTCGGCGGCCGTCAGAGCGTTTTTCTTGGCCAAACTTGCCTTGTCGAGAGTCGCTACCTGTTCTTCGTTCAGAGCGAAATCCAGCGCATAAACCTTACTCACTTTAAGTTTGCCGAAATCGACTTCACTGAAGTGGCGCAGCATCGGCGATGCGTGGCGGTGGGGGGAGTCAAATCCGCGTTCTCCCGCAACTTTGCCGTTGATGAAGATCTGCAGCGTTGCTTTCACACCTGCTGATTTCCAGCAGAGAAGAATAGCATTCACGCCCTTGTTTAGCTTGACCTGCAAAGGCTTCGATTTATATCGATAAGGGTTGGCCTGCAGCTGAAGACCGGCCTCTTTCCCATTAGAAACCGCAATGCTGAACGCGTCGTTGTCGGTGGTAATATCTCCGCTCGCATCGGCGTCGATCGTGAAGCCCAGACTAAACTCATTGCGAAATTGCGGCTGATAAAAATCATTGCTCAGCTTCTGTTGCTTTAATTCCGTTGCGCCGTAGGCTATTTGCGGGCAGATCAGCCCACTGGCACTAACGAGTATCATCTTGCGGCGCGTCATCTTGTGTTCTTCTTTCATGATTTTACTGCTAGGAATTTGTTTTATGTGGTTGTCCCTGAGCAGATCGGAGAAACCGGACATTAGTCGCTGATTGACGTGCATCCTGCCCCCCTCCCCCGCATAGGGCAAATTTTTCTCACCTTGACCTCTAGTCCTGTATTATGACAGAAATAAGTGATATTCTCGTTCCCTATTTCCTCTGCGCGTGAGCAATTGATCCGCAAATTCTGGGTGAGCATGATTCCTCGAACCCCAGCGCTCGCCCGTCAGATCGGGGTTGGCCGTATGACAATCGCCGCGGCGCTGTCTCTGCTAGGAGCGTGACTACGCATGAACGAGCGATTTCCTCCAGATATTGTCTGACTCGTAGTTCACGTAGCACCTTCTGGAGGAATACGTCAGCAAGAACTATCCCGAGCCTAAAAACCTGTTCGATGACTACAAGGGGCGCGGTACTCCCGCCCAGACGCAGGACATGACCCTCCGAGTGACCATGGACCTCGCCCTCGACAACAAGATGGTGCCTTTCCGTCAGGACCGGATGAACGATGCACAGCGCAAGCAATGGAACAAGGTCTACGATGGGGTCCGGGCCGACGTCCTCAAGAAGCGTCCCCAAGGGGATGATCTCGTGCGCTGGAAATACCAGCGCTACATGGCCGACTATCTGGCCTGCATCAAGTCGCTTGACGAGTCGGTCGGGACAATGCTCGATTATTTAGACAAGTCCGGTTTGGCCGAGAACACAGTGGTGATCTACGCCTCGGACCAAGGATTCTTCCTTGGCCGGAAGTGGCTAAGCCAGGCACCGTGAACAAGCAAATGGTGTCCAACTTG
>JAPKBM010000086.1 GCA_026421205.1 Planctomycetota bacterium | reverse complement strand
TTTCACTTTGCACAGCCGCACGTGTTTCGGCATAGCCTGCGAAAAGATGCTTGGTGTAATTCGGAATGATGTTGGCGTATTCCTTTTCCCAGTATTTCCCGGGGACTTTCCCCCTCATTCCTTGGCGCAAAAAATAGACCATAGACCATGATTGAGCATAGGAAGCAATGCCGTTATAGGAACTGTTGTTGTTGTACCATTGACTGTGATCCATGCGAATGAACCTTGAAATGGGAACGTAGTTGTCCGCTTTGAGCATGGATTTAATATGGGGCAGGCGGTCAAGGCCACCCGGCATATGCGCCGTGACTTTCGGGATTCTTTTGTCCATGTCGAAGCACCCGTAATAGTCTCCTTGACCTTCATCAAACCATCGGTGGGCTTCCGCTTCATTGAAGAGGAAATGACAATATTGATGAAACGCTTCGTGGGACATGACCGCAAAAGTTTCATTGCGGTTTCTCTCCTTGTTGTCATAGATAACCAGTTCTTTGCTACCTGGATTGAAGTAGCCGGCAGTGTTTGGGCTGGTGTCTCCATATCGCATGAATTCTTCATGCGTCCCACAAACACGAACGATAGACACGAATTCTGTTTTGATGACGGGGGGGAAGTCCTTTTCGTAGAGGTCAATCGATTGTTCAAGGCGACTGGTGACATCCTTCAAGAAGCGATTGTCCTCCGAAGAAGTGACGAGGAGGAAACGCTTGGACGGAACTTCTAGAACACGCCAACCTGGGGTCTTTGCTGCTTTTTCCTGGGTATAAGAGAGGAAACTTCCATAATCTCCGTCGCCCGCGACTTTTTCCATCTTTTCTTCTTTCTTCTCAATGAGCCGAAAAGATTTCATGGATTTCTCATAAGCCTTGAGATATTTCTTGGCGTCATCTTCCGCAACAATCCAAACAAAAGCGATGTCATAGTCGTTCGTCGGAAAGGTCCAAGTGTCCAAGAGGATTTCGAAACCTTCTGCGTGAAACGCTCGGTAAGTCACATGGCGAGCGACCAGTCCTTTGGTGATTTTTTTCTCTTCAGGGCCGTCAAAGGGCTCATCCATATATTCTTTGAAGTCGCGAAGATCACTATACCATTTTGGAATGAGTTCCTCGACAGTTGGCCGCTTGGTCTCTTTGTTAACACGGTTTCGAAGCCCCCCTGTCGACTCTCCGCCTGTCGTGGCCTCCGGTTGATCCAGGCGATAGGCTTGCATCCCAAAATTGAATTGCATGATTTGATTACCAGCAACTTTGACATTTAAGGCCTTATCTGCGCTCATTTTTAAAACGAGGCCTCCGGCTACTTTTCTGTCATCGAGTGGAGTAAAACTCCAGTCTTTCAAGGTCTTGAGTTGAAAGCCTAAATCCTTGTCTTCATATTTTCCGCGACCCAGCTTTTGCCCGAAGGCGGGTGCCGAGAGGAGAAGGAGGCCAACAAGGCCAATCAGGATGAATGGAATGCGCCGAGTCATGCCCTATAGCCTAGCGACTGCAGGCACCCGCGGGGCTCCTTTAGGAATTTGAGGATGATTCCCCTTCAGGAGGAGGTTTCATCACGTAATCAGTCTGATAAAAGCCATTGCCCCTGAAAAGAATTCCACCGCCCCCGCTAATCAAGCGTTTTAAGTGTGGTTTGTCACACTCCGGGCATACCTTCATGAGATCATCCGACATGTTTTGATAGACCTCAAAGAGGTGCTGACAAGAAGAGCAGCGGTAGTCGTAGTGGGGCATCAGGCTTTTTTCTCAGGAAGATGCACTTGGGCCGGCCGCAATATTTGATTTCCCAAGCGGTAGCCCCGACGAACCATTTCTAGGGTGTCTTGGGGGGAGTCCGTGCCAACTGCTTCATGCAATTCTGGGTCAAAGTTGTCCGTGCCTTTGGGCTCAATGAATTGCACGCCTTGAGAGCGAAAGGCCATATCCAAGGATGCTTGAATGGCTTGCATACCCATTAAAAAGTTTTCCCCCTCCGGAGAAGTCTTCATGGACTCCGGCGTTGCGGAAAGGGCCAAATCCATGTGGTCGGCTACCGTAATGAGTTCATGGAAAAATCCCTCCATGCGACGGCGCGTACGTGTCTCTGTTTCTTCTTCAGCCCTCCGACGCATATTTTGCATTTCTGCTTGTGCGCGCAGCGCTTTGTCTTTCCAGTCAAGGTGCTCTTCAATCACGACGACCTTAGGCTCTGGCGCAGTTTCCTCCGCTGGGTTTTCTGGATTGTCTTGGAGTTCTTCTTCAGGCATCATGAGCTTTTCTCAAGTCGGAAGAGTTCCTTGACAAGATTTTTCTCTTCCCGGGAAAGTTTGGTGGGTATGTTCACAAATACGCGGACAAATAGTTCCCCACGTCGGCCACCGTGGAGTTTGGGGAGGCCCTGACCTTTGAGTCGAAAGAGCTTGCCCGTTGGAGTCCCCGTAGGCACAGCCATTCTGGCTTGGCCTTCTAAAGTGTCGACCAAGATTTTGTCTCCCAAAGTAGCTTGTGGGAACGTGATGGGGACTTCCACATAGAGGTCCCTGCCGTCTCGGTGAAAGCCCTCTTCTTCAAGAACATCTACGGCCACAAAGAGATCCCCCGGTTGCCCGGCCCCTTGAATGGCATCTCCTTCGCCCGGTAAACGGATTTGTGCACCGCCTTCTATGCCAGGGGGAATATTTACGGAGATTTCCCGTTGGCACTCTTTCAATCCTTGTCCACGGCAATCCGTGCAAGGGTCGGTAATCAACTCTCCTTTTCCGTGGCACTGAGGGCAGGCTGCGGTAACGGCAAAAAAGCCCTGTTGCTGGTGAACCTTTCCGCGGCCGCCGCACGTACGACAAGTTTGTGCCGATGTCCCTTTCGCCGCACCACTTCCATGGCATCCTTCACAGGCCTCTCGTCGGCGCAGAACTAGCGTCCTCTTGACGCCTTCGAGCACATCTTTGAGTTGAATACGAACGGTGGCGCGTAAGGAGCGTCCTTTCGGTGGGCCACCCCGTCGGCCTCCAAATCCACCAAAAAGATTTTCAAAAATCCCGCCACCTTGACCGCCGAAGACATCTCCAAATTGAGAGAAAATGTCCTCCGTGTTCATTCCACCTGGGCCACCCGGG
>JAPKBM010000040.1 GCA_026421205.1 Planctomycetota bacterium | reverse complement strand
TCTTGTCCCTAGGAAGAGCGCAAAAGGACTTTCCGACGGACGGCGTCGTGGTCGTTTGGGATCGGCCCGAACCGACCTTTCGCCATAAAATGGACCCGACTTACAAGGCGAATAGAGAAAAGTTAGATGAAAATCTCAAAGAGCAGTTCCCTTGGCTCCGAGAAATGGTAGAGATTCTTGGATTGCCTTCCATGGACAGAGAGGGCTATGAAGCCGATGATCTCATGGCGTCCATGGCCGCCCAGGGCCCAGGACAAGATATAGAAGTTCTCTTGTACAGCTCCGACAAAGATCTTGCTCAAGTGGTCGGCGAACATGTTTGGCAATGCCCTCCTCCAAAACCGAATGAGCCAAAAAGGAAAATGGGGCCGTCGGAGGTGAAAGAAAAGTTTGGCGTCCCGCCGGAGCAAATGAGAGATTGGCAGGCGCTTGTGGGTGACTCGTCAGATAATATTCCTGGAGTTAAAGGCGTCGGGCCAAAACGTGCCACCACATTGCTGGAAAAATATGGGGACCTTGAAACTGTTTTAGAAAGAGGACCTGCAGAGGAAAAAGGTAAGTTGGCAGAGAACCTTAAAGAGTTCGTCGACGACGCCCTCCGTTCACAAATTCTCGTCACTTTGATTACGGATATGGAGCTTCCCCCCTTGCAAAGTTTGCAAGCAAAGAAGCCGGTCGACGAAGAGGTGCAGGCATTCTTCCTGGACCATGGTTTGCGTTCACATCTGCAGCGTATGGAGCCGGAAGCGCCGAAAAATAAGAAGATAAAGGCTCCGACACTTTCTTCCCCACCAAGCATGGGTGGGCTCTTTCCAGAGGAGGTCATCCACGACCCTAATAAGAATTATCGCTTGGTGCAAACCACGGAAGATTTACAACAACTTTGTGCAGCATTATCCAAGGTCGAAATCTTTGCCGTCGACACCGAAACTACATCCATCAATCCGATGCTTGCCAAAATGGTGGGGATGTCGTTTGCAATCGAAGCCAACGCGGCATGGTACGTGCCAGTCCAAGTGGAAGGCGCCCTAGATGCACTTCAGCCTATCTTAGAAAACCCAGACATCGGAAAAATTGGGCAGAATATCAAATATGACCTTCATATTTTCCGAAGACATGGCATCCAAGTCCAGGGCGTTCAGTTTGACACCATGCTCGCTCACTTTCTTTTGGAGCCGAATGAACGACATAATCTAGACAGTCTCTCGCGGACTTTCCTTGGCATCGAAAAAATCCCCACCAAGCAATTGCTCGGTACCGGAAAAAACGCCCTCACGATGGATCTAGTCCCAGTTGCCGAAGTTTCCAACTATGCTTGCGAAGATGCCGACTGCACATGGCAGCTGGCTCAGCCGTTTGAAAAGTCTATTCGGGAAATCAACGCGGAAAAACTTCTTTTTGAGATAGAGATTCCCTTGATGGAAGTTCTTTGCCGTATGGAAGCAGAGGGCATTCGAATTGACGAAGGCAAGCTCCGTGAAATGTCCGTGAAGCTGCAAAAACGCATCGCGGAATTAGAGGACCAAGCACATCAGCTTGCTGGCATGGCCTTCAATTTGAAATCGCCGAAACAGCTCGGCCCTATTTTGTTTGAAGCCCTCCGCATTCAAGAGGAAGCGGGAATCAAGCGCGTTGGAAAGACCAAAACGGGTTACAAGACGGATGCCGCCACCTTAGAAAAATACATCGGCATCCCCATCGTGGATTGCCTGCTGGAACACCGACGACTTTCCAAGTTGCTGGGGACTTACGTCACCGCCCTGCCGCAATGCATTCATCCAGAAACGGGGAGAATCCATACCAGCTTCAATCAAGCGGTGGCATCCACCGGACGCCTCAGTTCTTCGAATCCAAATCTTCAAAATATCCCCATCCGCACTTCGGAGGGGCGCGCCATTCGTGAAGTCTTTATTCCCCGGAAAGATGGCTGGGCCCTCCTTGCCGCAGACTATTCGCAGGTGGAACTTCGCATTGTTGCGCATCTCTCCCAGGACCCGGCTCTCTTGGCAGCCTTCCGCGACGGTGCCGATATCCACGCGCGCACCGCGGCATTAATCTTCAAAGTACCCCAAGAAGAAGTGACGCCCGAAATGCGCTCTAGCTCCAAGGCAATTAACTTTGGGATTCTTTATGGGATGGGCCCGCAGCGGCTTTCCCGAGAAATCAAAGTCTCCTTGCAAGAGGCCAAGGATTTCATTGAACAGTACTTTGAAGCACTGCCTGGCGTTCGTCAATGGCTAGACCGGACATTGGAATCAGCAGAAGAAACAGGGGAAGTTCGAACGTTATTCGGCCGACGCCGCCCAATTCCTGACCTTCAATCTTCTGATGGGCGCGTCCGGGCAAATGCGGAGAATATTGCGGTCAATTCTCCGGTCCAAGGCAGTGCTGCTGACATTATCAAAAAGGCAATGATTCAAATTGACGCTCGACTGCGGGCAGAAAACTTCCAGGCAAAGATGATTCTCCAAGTACACGACGAACTGGTCTTTGATTGCCCGAAGGAAGAGAAAAGGGAACTTGAGGCCTTAGTCCTGTGGGAGATGGAAAATGCGTTCGCCCTGGACGTCCCCTTGAAAGTGGATCTTGGCTGGGGTGCACATTGGGGTGAAGCCCACTAATGATTCAGCCTGGTATTCTTTTATCCGCAGGGATTCTCTTGGTCGCAGGTCTCCTCGGGGGAATTGTGGCGCGCCTCTTCAAACTGCCCACGCTTACAGGCTACTTAGCCGCTGGAATCCTTCTGGGCCACCATGGCCTTGACTTGCTCCCCCACGCCACTGTCGATCGCGTGACGGGACCGGTTAACGACCTTGCCATGGCTCTAGTGCTCTTTGTCTTGGGGGGGCGCTTCCACCTGGAAAAAGTGCGCGACCTTGCTAAATCGACCTTGACGATTTCGGCCTTTGAGGGTATCAGCACTTTCCTTTTAGTCACCCTCCTTACTTGGCCCGTACTCGGAAACTTTCCAGGTGCAATTCTATTAGGGGTGATGGCCGTGGCCATTGCGCCCGCCACAACAGTGGAAGTCCTTCGAGAGTATAAGGCCGATGGACCTACAACCGACACACTCAAGTTACTCACTGCTCTCAGTAACATTTGGGCGGTCTTGTTTTTTGAAATTGTCCTCCTTTTTCTCTTTTCCTTCAGCGGCGCGGATACGGGCGCCAAAGAAATCATTTGGGATCTCGCCGGTGCTGTCCTCTATGGACTCGTTGCAGGGCATGCTCTCATCCTTCTCCAAAATAAAGCTCGGCTTGAAAGTAGCTCCGTCCCTCTTCTGGTGATTTTACTCCTCACTATTGGGCTTTGTAAAACCACCGGCGTCCCTCAAATGCTTGCCATGATGGTCACAGGTGCGGTTGTCGTTAATCGATCCCGTTTCTTTGAACCTATCACGCAATCCATGGATGCCTTTGCACAACCCGCATTTGTTGCGTTCTTTGTATTAAGCGGAATTCACTTAGACTTCGGCATCCTCAGTGAATTTTGGATTGCTGCCGGCCTTTATATTTTGGCACGCGTCATTGGAAAAGTTTTGGGTGCCCGCCTCGGCATGAAAATGAGTGGTTTGAAGCTCCCCGCACTTACAGGAAAAGGGTCCCCTCCCTTGGGGCTTGGCCTTCTTTGCCAAGCAGGTGCCGCCATTATGCTGGCAAATTTGGCAAAGAGTTACGATCCAGAATTGGGCGACCTTTTGCTCAATATCATCCTAGGGGCGGTGGTGGTATTTGAAATTGTCGGACCTCTCCTCGTGAAGCATGTTGTAGTAGCCGCCGGCGAAGTCCAAGTGGGCAGCCTCTTAACCCATGGAACCCACCGACGAGAGGGCGTTGGACTTTGGGGTTCCTTAGTGCGCACTTTCCGCGGAAGAAAACTCGACTCTAATCACGGCTTGCATGAGATTCAAGTGAATCAAATCATGCGGCATGTTCCAAAATCACTCTCCGCCAGCGCAAGCCTTGACGAAGTTCTGAGCTTCGCCAACCATTCCCCGTTCAACCACTTTCCAGTGCTCACTGCCGACGGAAAACTCTTAGGGGTTATTGCCCTTGCGGATTTAGCTGATGTCGCCTACGACCGACGAATGGCATCCCTAGTCACTGCAGAAGATTTGGCAGGGCTTTCTGTGCAACAAGCCGCGCTCTCTTCCAAGGCAAGTATAGAAGTTGCCGTAGAATTTTTCGAAAACTTTGAAGGGAACACAGTGGCAGTTACCGAAAGTCACAAGGACCATACCCTTGTAGGCATGATGGAACGCGGCGAGGTCCTTGCCGTGGTACGTTCCTTTCGAAAAAAGGAAGAAGCGAAGCTCTAATTCTCAGAACCAACCAAGAGCTGGACCAGTTTGTCCAAGTCCAGAATCATCGGCACTGCTGGATCCGTGGAGTCCAAAGTCACATTGGGTAACTTGAGATTCTTAGCGGCCTCCAAGGCCAAAAGAATTCGTCCGCCTTCGGAATCCAAGGCAGCAGTCCGCAACTCTTTGCGTAATGCTTCGGCCTTTTCAATTGCGAGCTTCCCAGTAGCTTCAGATATAAGACGCTCTGCATTTCCTTCACCACGAGTTTCTGCAGAATAGATTTCTGCTTTCGCCAAAATAATGGCAATTGATTTTTCATTCTCGGATTTTGCTTCCTGAATTAGCTTTTCCCATTGCTCCGTTTTCTCCATCTCCGCTGCCTGAATTTCACGCTCCAAAATGGTGGTTTCCTTTTCCTCCTCAGCTTGCCGAGTCAGCGCAACGTCCAAGTTCGCCTTTTGACTTAGGAACTGCTTCTCCTGAAGTTTTTTCTCATATTCCGGAGAAAAGCTAAAACGGCGAATAAGAAGGCTCTCTGCTTCACAATAAAATTCTGACAATTGCGTATTCAAGACAGGCAGTGTCATCTGAGCCCGCTTTAGACGCATGTCTGTATCTTGCCAATCTTCCGAAGTTAGCTGAGGAAGTTCAGCACGCAAGACACCAAGCACTTTTGACTTGACTCGCTCCCGATAAGAAATCTGCAAGCCGTCTTGAACAATCCGATGCGCACTTCCAGGCATAATCCGATACGGAATCGACAACTCTACGCTAATCGTATTTCCATCGGTGGTCCGAATAGAGAGCGGGCGGTTCCAATCATCTATGTCAGAATGCCCCGTTGCCCGACTGGCGGTAAAGTGCAAAAAGTGCGTCTTCGCAGGCATGAAATACCACTTATGGTATCCACTAATTCCAAGATGAAATCCTGTTGGGAAATCATCCAGAACAATTCCAGAACCCCACATGCCTTGCTTGACACCCAAGGTAGCCGGCGGAACTCGTTTGATGAAAAAGACGAACACCAAAGGGGTAAGCACAAGAAAAAGAAAAAGAAATGCAATACGTTTCATTAGCGGTCACCTCCTGGAACAGCTCCAAGGTGCTCAAGACGAATGGGGGCAGGATCTCTACGGTAAGGGATAATTTGAAACTCAATGGAAGCCATTTTTTCAGCCAAGGCTTCGCGGACTAAGATGTCCCCACGCTTTGCAACCGCCTGAACCTTTGCCAAAAGTCCCTCGGCCTCTTTCCTAGCTTGAGATTCTAATCCACGTGCTTCTTGAATCTTAGACTTCTCCATAGCTTGGCCCATGGCCACTTCCGAAATACTATAGGCCTCGGCCTCTAACTCCATTTTCAACGCCTCTCTTTCCGACGAAATGCGCTTAGCCTCTAAAGAGCCTTTGAGCAAGGCGAACTCCGTGGCTTTATCTCGTTCAATATTCGCAACACGCCGCTCTCTCTCGCGGAGTAACTGCTCTTTTTGCATTTTCAACTTTTCGACTTCTTGATTTGCCACTTTACGATCTTCAATCGCCTTCTCATAATCTGCCTCGAATTTTGGCTTCGGCGTAATGATTTCAATGACGTGAATACCGTGTGGTTTTAGCGCATCATTCAAACGAAGCGTCGCGGTTTGTTTCGCGATAGCGTGCGTGCTTGTGTCGGCCACCTCAGAAGCCGAATACTTTCCGAACTCGTCCCGAAGAATAGAACGAGCATACGTCCGAATCCAGTTCTGCTTGAAGGAAATCCCCTCGCCAGAATCATCCAAAATGATGTGCGCTTGGCTAGGAAGGAGCTGATATTGAATGCGCAGAGTTTCAAACCAAAAGTTGGACCCGTCTTTGGCGCGCACCGTCAACTGCCGAACGTGGTTTGGAGATATGTCCTTTTCTCCTTCCATGACAAAATCCTGGGGCGATTTGTCAAACTTAAAAGCCTGCTCAATGAGAGGAAGGAAAAGTCGGTACCCCGGCCGGTTGACCACTGTTTTTTCGCCAGATATGTAGTTGACGATCACCCCGACCTCACGGTCCGAGATTTCTATGATTCCGGCACGACCGGTGTGCAGAGCACTGCCGGCCATCACCAGAAGGAGAAACAAGAGACCCGCGACAATGGCAAGCCGTTTGTGCGCTGGGGTAAATGGATTGCCACCACTGCCAGAGGGCCGGGGTTGTCGTGGTGGGTTACTTGAAAAGTCAGATTGGTCAGTCATGTGGATTTCTCACGGAATAGGATAGCGACTTGCTGGGCAAGAAACGCCGCCGTTTGACCTTTCTCGACAGAAAGCCACTTCAAATCCGGAAACGAACGTAGCCATGTCATTTGGCGCCGTATGTAGGTTCGTGTCAGTGTAATCGCTTTTTGGGTGGCTTCCTCTAAGGTGCATTCTCCAGCTAAATAGGACAAAATTTGCGCATACCCTAAGGCCTTGGATGCAGTCGGGCTATACCCGTCAGCATCCTTGATTTGCTGAACTTCCTCGACAAAACCGGCCGCCAACATTTGGTGAAATCGCTCTGAAACGCGAGTACGCAAGACCTCACGAGGCCAATGGAGGGCTACAGCAGGGACGCCCAAGGTCCTCTTCGTGCCCCATTGCTCCTGCCACGAGGAGTGGGGACGCCCTGACACTCGGAAAACCTCTAAGGCTCGCAATATGCGTCGCAGGTCATTCGGGTGCAACTTTTGAGCTGAAGGAGGGTCGACTCGCTGCAGCTCGTCAAAAAGCGCAGCACGACCTTCCTTCGTTTCGCTCTGAACTTGCAATTCGCTTTGCACCGTCTCTGGAATATCGGGCCCATCCATAAGTCCGCCCGTCAAAGCTTTTAAATAGAGATTCGTCCCACCCACAAAAAGTGCTGACTTTCCCCTTAGGTACAACTGATTCTCTGCTACTTCCGCGGAATTGAGCCATCGTGCTACGGAGAACTCCTCGACAGGCTTCACCAAGTCCAATAAATGATGAGGGATTTCAGCCCGTTGTTTTTTGCTGGGCTTTGCAGTCCCCAGGTCCATTCCTTGGTAAACCAACATTGAATCCATAGAAAGAATCTCTGCATTCAAAAGTGAGGCAAGCTTCAAGCCAACCGACGTCTTCCCTGAGGCCGTCGGCCCTAAAAGGAAAAATCGCGGCACAGGTTTGTGAATGTTCAAAGAGAAGAAGAGTCAAGACGGGAGAATCAAGGCCTCCGAAAAACGAGCTGGATTCAACAACTCCTTCGCACGCTGGTGGAGATCCTCCAACTGGATGGACTCCAAGACTGCAAGCGCCCCGAATGGCTCTTGGTTCAGTAAAAGAGAGCTCAAAACGGAGCTTGCTAAAGCCGACGGTGTCTGGATGCCACTCACCACAGATCCCCATGCTGCACGACGCACACGCTCCACGTCTTCCGCTTGAGGGCCGACTTGCACAAAATCAGCCAAAGCCATTCTCACTCCTTCCAAAAACTGCTCTGGATTCTCAGTCTGCCCGCTCAAGACGGCATAACTCCAGTCCTCGTCGCAAGAGTAGTACATGGAAAAGGTGTCATCAAGAATCCCTTTCTCATAGAGGTCCTCATGCCTTTTTGTGGACCAATCCAAAGCCAAGTCCAGGACCAAAGAACTCTCAATTCTCCTGCGAAGAAGAGGCTCGCCAAGTCCCACGCCAACCTCATCACGACAGCCGAGCCAAACATGAGGCCGCGTTACGGAGAAGGTGTCCTCCAAGCGCGCGTGAGCAATCGTTCGGGGCTCACTTGGGTAGATTTTCTTAGTCCCGGGCGGAGTCGAATCCCCCACTAATGCCGACGCTTTCTCCAAGACTTCGGTTGGGTCAAAATCTCCCGACAAACTCAGCACTAAATTAGAAGGAACATAAAAAGCATCAAAACAGGCCTGTAAATCAGCTGCCGTTGTCCGACGCACCTCAGAGACGGCGCCACCAGGAGTGATGCGAATCGGGTGCTGGTGAAACAATGCACGATGCAGAAGGAAAAGACCACGATAATTGGGGTCGTCCTCATACATCCGCACTTCCTGCTCAATAATGCCCTTTTCTTTTTCTACGCGGTCTTCTGTAATCAACGGCCGCTGTACAAAATCCAAAAGAACTTCTAAGCAGGCTTCAAAATTGGAAGCACTTTGGAAGTAGTAGTTGGTCGATCGAAATCCGGTTCCACCATTAAACTGTGCGCCGAGTTTTCCAAATCGATCAAACACTTTCTCTTCTCTCCCTTCAAAGAGTTTATGCTCCAAAAAATGCGCGCTGCCGTCAGGGACGTGGAGTTCCGTTCCATCCTTCAGCGAAAAACGTGTGTCGGTACTCCCATAACGCAGTCCAACATAGCCGGCTGAAGTAGAAAATCCCGGCTTTGCAGCTACGGCAATTTGAGCGCCAGATTCCAAACGTGCAATTTGGACTTCCTCTCCAAGTGCTTGGCCATCAATCGTACGAATCATCATGATTTTTCTCCTTCGGCGGAAAGTAAATAGACTAAGTCTGGCTTCCAGGAACATGCCGCCTCCGCAAGCTGTTCGGACCCGTAATCTCGTAAACGGTCGATCCTCTCTTGTGGACTTCGATGGAATCCAAGTCGATGTTCCCTTGCGATGTAATTGGCTAATCCCCCAGGAGAATCTGCCAAACCCTGAAGGGCATTCTCAATGGCAGCATAGGCCATTTCCAGTTCCTCTTCCTGAACACCACCCTCTTGTATGTCGCGAATTTGGGTGAGAACTTCATCCCGAACTTCTGAGTAAGAAGATCCATCAATCCCTGCCGAAACCGTTAGCAAGCCCTTTCTCGTTTGCAATTGAGAACCAATGCCATACGCCAAAGATTTCTTTTCTCTGATTTCGCGGAATAGCCTCCCTTGAATACCTCCCCCCAAAACAAGATTAGCCAAGCCAAGCGCTTCCATTTCTTCCGGTGATGTAGGTGTTGGGATTCGAAATCCAAAATGGAACTTCGCTTGATCGACATCATGAACTTCGTGAACCTCTCGTAGAGCCCCAGGAGTCTTCTGGACTTGCACGGGCTCGGTGTCGCGCAATGCAGGAGAAACGAAGTGTTTAGATAAAAACGCAATGAGGGCCGCCTCATCCACAGGCCCAACCGCGACCACTGTCAGCGGAGCCTTTTGCAACAAATGCTGCCGAGCGGACTCGAGACAAGACAAGGTCAGCGCTTTGACGGCCTCTTCGGTCCCCCATGGCGAATTCCCCATCGGTTCTCCTTGACATAAGTGAAAGAGAAACCGCTCGTCTGCAAACGCCGTGCGGTCATCTTTCATAGAACGGATTTGCCGCAACAACTGATCTTGCTCTCGGGCAACGACCGTTTCAGAGAAAGGTTTCCCCTCATCATGAAAAGGATCGGAAAGGAGATCGTAACCCAACTGCAAGACATTTTTAGAAATGGATTGCCCTTCTGGGAGAAAACGATCGGCCAACCAATCCAGCTGAAGCTCCATGCGATGGGTATCTCCAGCTCGGCTTCCTCCGAAGTGAAAGCCGGATCCGTAGAGTTCTTCCGTCCTTCGAGACAGCATGCGTCGGGATGGATATTGCTGTGTGCCTTGCGGCAGTACCTGCGAAAGAAGAGTGCGCGCAGGAGATTGACCATCGAGCGAGCAGTCGAAAGAGAACTGAACCATGCCCCGTTTAAAACGAGAATCTGGATGAACCAACAGGTCAAAACCTGGAGCAAGGCTGTGGGCTTTAGGAAGGGACTGCAACAAAGGCATGAGCCACGTATGCTAGGCCATAGAAGACACGGATTCACCATGCTTTCCCTCTTGCTTTTCTTTTCTTTGCAGACGCCTTCCACTCCGATGGCGCCAGCCCCCCCCATTTCTGCGGCGATGTCCGAAGAGGTTCAAGCTGTTTTTGATGCCCTGGAGATGGCTCAATTCGGGGATCAGCCCTACCAGCCATTACTCGCATTCGCTCTCCGCCTCAATCTCAGAGATCGTTCAGGAGAGACCCCCCACGAAATCTCCGCCGATATTCGATTTAGGCAGGAAAGAGGCGGGCTGGTTCGTATCTCTCTCCATGATGCGGATCGCGGACAACGCATTGAGAAAGGCTTTGACGGGAATCGCTATTGGCTTATGGACGATCAAGGAGTTCTCCAAGATCTGTCCGCTCGCGAGTTCGCCCAAGACCGAGACGCTATTGACAGAATCCTCACACTTTGCACCGACCTCCTTCTCCTTTTGGACCCGAAAAGCCTGCAAAAGCATGCCCGAAATATTGAAATCATGCCCACAGAAACTGGCATGGGCATCCAAGGCCTTCTCCCCCGCCCTGAAGGGCTTTGGCCATTTCAACTCACTTTAAATTCAAATGGATTCCCCATTTCCCTAAGCCTGACACCTCCAAAAAGAGAGGTCGTCGTCTCAGAGAATCCGAAAAATACAGCTGAGGTTGCCGTTTCAAAACAGCGTTTCTTTCTCTTTCATTTCCCAAAAAACTTCGACGGCCGACGGCTCCCTCAAGTGATTGAGGAATATTTCGCACCAGACAGAAAGCTTCCTGCTAGGATTTTTGAACTCCGAGAGTTCCTCTGGAAAAAGCCGGAACTTATTTCCGTGAATCCGGTTCCTAGCATTCCAGAAGACTAAGACTTGCGGTAAAACGCTTTCTCCAAATCGTCCAAAGAAAGAAGGACGCGTACCGGGCGGCCGTGGGCACAAGTTCGATCTTGAGGAAGATGGGCCCCGCGTTGCAGTAACGACCTCAAGTCCTCCTCAGCAAGATGGTCGCCCGCCATGACAGCACCTCGGCATGCCATGCTAAACAACGCCTCTTCCTGAATTTTTTCAGGACGGGCATCTCTGTTTTCTTCCGCAATTTCAAGCAAATCTTGCACCAAACTCTGTGGCTTCAAGTGAGTCAAGCGGGCAGGGACAGCGTGCAAGGCAGCAGTTGTTTCCCCGAAGGCCTCTATTTTCACACCCATGGTCAAGAAAATATCTGCATGGCTTAACAAAAGGTTTAAGTCTGCACGGGATACATCTACCAGCTCTGGCACTAGAAGCGGTTGAGAATGCACTACGCTATTTTGAATATCCCGTCGCAGTTCCTCAAGGTTCACGCGCTCATGCAACGCATGTTGGTCAATAATTTCTAAACCCGCCTCGACCTCACGCACCAAATAAGTTCGAGCCACCGAAATCAACTTCCCTTTGCCGACGTCATCAGGATGAGTCTCCATGGGTAAAGAGGCCTCGCGCGCCTCCGACGAATCAACAGAAGAAGACTCAGAGAAAAAAGCATCCTTTTGGCCAGCACGTTCTACCGTTCCTCCCTCAAAATAACGATATCTTCCTTCGGCACGTCGGTGAGAATCTCCGATACTTCCGGCAGATCGAGTTGCCCACGTAGAATCACTCAATCCCTGTTTCAAAGCGTTCACAATAGACCCAAACACCAAGCGTTCGTCACGAAAACGCACTTCGGTTTTTTGCGGGTGAACATTCACATCCACACGACTCGGAGGAAGATGTAAGGAAAGGAAAACGACGGGGTAGTGTCCTGGAGGAACAAATTCTTTGATCCCTTGACGCACCGCCCCCAACAAACGTGCATCTCGAACCCATCGGCCGTTTAAAAAAAGGTCCACACGCCGCGCACCGCGTTGAGCACTTTCTGGCGGACCGATCCTTGCATCAAGGTGCAAGGAGTCTCGCTGCTTTTGAACACGTACCATTTTTTGGCCGATGCCCTTTCCATAAATCAAAGAGCAACGTGCGGAGAGGTCAGCGTCGGCTGGAATATCTAGAGAGAGGCGATCCTCGTGATGCAACGTAAAAGAGACTCCTTCATGAACGAGAGCCAAACGCTCTACCCACGAAATACAGTGATTCAATTCTGTCGATGGCCGCTTCATGAATTTCAAACGCGCTGGAAGTTGCGCGAACAAATCTTCTACGCGAATCCGTGTACCCGAGCCTCCCGGTGCCTCACGTACGGCACCCACTTCTCCGAAGCTCACTTGCATCGCATAGGCTGAGGGCGCATCTTGTGTTTTAGAAAGAATTTGCAGGCGACTCACGGCCGCAATGGAAGCCAGTGCTTCTCCTCGAAACCCGAAAGAGGCAATCGCCTCCAAATCTTCGGGGACTAGAAGCTTCGATGTGGCGTGCGAGGCGACCGCCAAAGGGAGTTCTTCCGGAGGAATTCCGCCTCCGTTGTCCCGCACTTCAATCCACCGTAGCCCACCCTCCTTCAAAATGACTTCGATGCGAGTAGCACCCGAGTCCAGCGCATTTTCCACGAGTTCCTTCACGACCGATGCTGGGCGCTCCACGACTTCCCCAGCCGCGATCTGGTCCACTACAATTCGGTTCAACCGCTGGATTTTCATGAAGTCCCTCTCTTTTGGTGGGTCGTCAAGGCAAGCAACTCCAAAGCCCGAAGGGAATTCCTCCACCCTTGGACTTTGACATGACGTTCCGTGTCTAAAATTGCGCGGCGAATCTTAGCCAAGTGTTCCACCGAAGTTTGCCGAATTCGGGCCTCCATCTTTCTTGCTGGAGGACCGCCAGCAGGAACGCCAAACTCCTTGCAAGCCGTTTGAAAATCTTTCCCCATGAGCATGGATCGCTGCACCGCTTCGGTTTGCGCCTGCTGTCGGGTAAGGATAGAAAGAATCAGGCCAAATGCATCACGAGGAGCAAGGCGCTTGCCATCAAAGGTTCGCAAACCACGCGCCTCCATTTGCCGTAAACAACGAAAAGCTGTGCGGCCGTTCCCAGAAAGAATTGCATCTGAAAATTGAAAAGCATCGCCCTCCGCGCCGTGAGAGACCACCTTGTGGACGCGGGCCGCAGAGATTTTTGTCTCCCCTAATAAATTAAAATGGTCCAGAGAGCGGACCAATTCTGAAGGATGATTCCCAACAAGTTGCACTAAGGCTCCTGCCGCTCCAGGCTCTAATTGAAGTCCGATGGCTCGGGCTTCGATGCTTGTAAATTGCGCAGCCTCGGAAGCATCAAAATCATGAGGTTTCCAGGGTGGTGGGTCCCCATAAAGCCGACGGAAGCGCTCTTTTTCAATCCCTACTCCCTTCAGAGCGGCCAAGGCTTTGACCACTTTAGTGCTTCCAGAAGCGTGAATGACCATCCTCGGCGCATCCTCTCTCTGAAGCGCTGCCTGCAGAGCCTTTAATAGGGCGGCCGACTTCGTCAATGCCTTGGTAGCCCTGCCCATCAACAGAACACGCTCTCCACCGAAGAGTCCTTGAGAACCCAGAAAATTCAAGACAGCCTCTGGCGAAAAGTCAGGAGAGGCGCCATCACATTCCAATAAATCCAAATCCTCTTGAGCTCGCGCCCACTGGCGTGCAGCTCCAAGAATTCTGTCGGCGAACCAGGGCTCTTCTTCGCCCCGCGTGGGTGGCAGCAAGAGGAGAACCGGTGGAAGATCTCCCTGTACAAGCCGAGCGCACCAATTCCGGGATAACGTTCCAGGATCAGGTATTTTCGGGCGTTTCGCTGCGCTCACCTCAGTAGCCTAGCCTCTCCCTAGCGCAGGGGAAGTGCGAAGGAGAGACCAAAGAAATAAATGACGCCGACCCAGGCATTCACCTGAAAAAAAGCGATGGGAATGCGGGAAAAACGGCCCCCTCTAATTAAAAAATGTTGCAAGAAAAACAAGAGAGAAATCAAGAAAAGGCCGACGGAATAGGACCACAGGAATAATGGACTTAACATTGCCCAGCTCAATAAAGCGAGTCCGTGAAAAAGCATGGCTAGTGCCCGAGTCCAGCCAAGCCCAAATTGAGCTGGGATAGAAAATAAGGATGCTTGGCGATCATGGTCCTTGTCTTGCATCGAATACAAAAGATCAAATCCCGCGGTCCAAAGAAGTACGCCGATCCCCACCACGACCGGAACACCCCAACCCTCGCGAAACTCTTTAGCCACTGCAAGCCATGCCCCTGCGGGTGCACAACCTAAGGCGAGGCCCAGTCCAAAATGACATGCCCAAGTAAAACGCTTTAAATAAGAATAACCCAAGAGAACTCCGAGGACTGGAAACGAAAGCCAGCCACAAAGAGAGGACAGGTGGAAGGATGTTGCCACAAAAGCTGCTGAAGCCAAGATGGAAAAGCCGAGGGCGTAGCGTGCTGACAATACTCCCGTAACTAATTCTCGGCTTTGTGTCCTTGGGTTAGAAGCATCCAACTTGCGATCCGCCCAACGGTTGAAGGCCATCGCTGCCGTGCGCGCAAAAACTGCGGCGAGCACAATGAGACTTAAATCAACTCTCGGTGGGGTTCCATCGGCAGCTAGCCATGCGCCGGATAAGGCGAAAGGAAGAGCAAAAATACTATGCTCAAACTTCACCATACGCATCGTAGCGCCAAATGCGCTCATTCCGAGCCTTTCCAACGAGTTGGAACCAAATGACCACATTGAATTGCGTCAAGCACCTTAAAGACGAAATGGTCACACAATTCCTCGATGGATTGAGGTCTGTGATAAAAACCGGGAGACGCAGGAAGGATTTTTGCGCCAGCCCAGGCCAAACGACTCATTTGATCCAGATGAGTTCTTGAAAGTGGTGTTTCCCGCGGACACAAAACCAACGGAACTCCTTCTTTCAATGCAACTTGCGCCGCGCGCTCAATTAAGTTTCCAGCCCGACCTTCTGCAATCGACGCAAGGGTATGCATAGAACAGGGAAGAACGATGACTGCTTGGAAACCGGCGCTACCCGATGCCGGTGCAGCGCCAATATTGGACCAATCATGTAAGACGGGAGTGCTGGGTATCTCGTTTCCAGAAAGAAGCACGGAAGGATCCCCATCAAGAGAAAGTTGGCATTCCTCAAGAAGAACACGACGGGCTGAAGGCGAGTAAACCAAGTCGACAGAAAGACCGCCGGAAACTAAATGAGAAAGCAATTGAAGAGCATACTGCGCACCACTGGCACCCGTCACACAAAGGCAAACCTTTGTTGGGGAGTTGGATTCAGAAGAGGAGGATTTTAGCATCGAAGGTTGCGTGAGCATAGGCGACTACGGTGATTCCACGCCAAGCATAAAGTAGACCGAGGGCACACCCACCAAAAAAACGAAAGAGAAAAGGCGCGGTGGCGAGAGCGTCTGGATTGCCCCAGGCATGCGCCAGTGAAAAAATTGCGGAAGAAATTAAAAGGGCGAGAAGAAAAGAAAGTCCCCGAGCAAATTGACGTGTGTGCA
>JAPKBM010000011.1 GCA_026421205.1 Planctomycetota bacterium | reverse complement strand
GAGTTAGGATGCCTCTATGATTTTTGCCATAACGCTCACGCTCTTCTTTGCGCAATCCACACCATTGGCGCTTTCAGGCCGCCTGAAGGCCGGGGATGATTTCATTGATGTCACCGTCGGTCACGCCGCTCCTTTTATGAAGGACATGAATGGGGATGGCCTCATGGATCTACTGGTGGGTGAATTTGGAGACGAGGACTTCCCCGTGCCCCGTTTGCCCGACAGCATGCAGGATTCCAAGCCTGGGCAGTACAGCCAGGGAAAGCTGCGCGTATATCTCAATCAAGGAACGGCGTCGGTGCCAAAGTATGAGGCTTTTGCCTATCTGCAAGCCGGCGGTGAGGACGCGTCGGTTCCCACCACGTGATGCATTTGCTTCTGTCCACAGTTTGTGGATTATGACGCCGACGGCGACGAAGATATTCTTTCCGGTTCCTACACGGGAGAGGTCTATTATTTTGAAGCCACTACGCCGGGTGTGTGGAAGCAGGGGGTTTATTTGCGTAACATGGACGGCAATGTTCTCAATGTAGGCATCTCTTTAACTCCTGAAGCGCACGACATGGACGCCGATGGCGATTTAGACTTATTGATTGGCACCCGTTCCGATGGTGTCTTTGTCTTTGAAAATAGGGGCACGCGTTCCCTGCCGCAGTGGTCGGCTGACGGTGTTCCGCTGAAAACCTTACCGGGCGATGAACTGGAAGGCTCCAACGCGCATCTTACGGATTGGGATGGCGACGGGAAATTAGACATCGTGGCAGGAAGCGAGCGGGGTGGTGCGCATTGGTACCAAAACGTTGGAAAAGCGGGCCAGTTCGTTTTTGCTTCATCGCAAGCACTAGTGGCGCGCGGAAAGTTCATGGAGCGTACGGAAGAGGATGGGCCCGTTGGACCCGGGAGCCGCACGAAGGTTCACGCCATGGATTACAACGCCGACGGGAAAATGGATTTACTTGTGGGGGATGTGCAGTGGTTGGAGTATCAACTCCAACCACTGACTGCGAAAGAGAAGGCCGAAAAACAGGTGTTTAAGCCAAAGTACAGGGCGGCTGAGGCTACTTATGACCAAGCGGTCGATGAGCGTAATTCTCATGTCGGCAAACCCGGGGGTATTCCCGAAGAAGTGCTTCAGCGCTATCAAAACGCCAATGACGTTTTTGCGCCGTTTCGTCGGCAGTGGTCGGGCTACAAGCGAAGCCGCACGAATACGCACGGCTGGGTTTGGTTGTATTTAGGAGAATAACCCTAAGGGATTACAACCGAATTCACCGAGCTTAAAGCGCCAACATTCCCAGTATTTGCCAAGGCCTGAAAATAAAGTGTGAGCCCGCTCCAGCTTGCTTGCACGGGAAGTTGCAAGGATTCAAATCCAAGCGCTCCGACGGAAACATCATGAACAACTTGCATGTGGCTTTGATTCAGCCCGAGGTTTCCAAATGCCGTGCTCATGCTCCCCGTTCCGGAAGATCCCGCGATACGCAAGCGCCATTGAGGTTGTGCCAAACTGCCAAGAAGAATTTGTGTGGCGTCGGCAGGGTCCACCTTTGCCCAAAGCGGTGGTTCACTGGCTTTTCCTTCTAGGTCAATGTGAAGAGTTTGTTCGAGCTCATAATAGGTGTCCTCTTGACCCATGATTTCAGCAAGTAAAAAACTGCTCGCTAATCTGCGGTAAGCTAAATGCTGAGAGTCGTAAGAAAGAGATCCGAAACCCCAAAGTAGGTGCACATCGGAATCTGTGGATCCAAAGTGGTCACCACCATGAATGAGAGCCCACACCTTCCTATTTGAATTTTCTGCTTTGTTGTACCAAGGTCGAACAATCGAATTCCAATTGTTCGTTAGATCCTCGTCACCCGTAACAACAAGGGCACTTCCAGAATAGTCATCAAATGTACTAAATCCATTTTGTGTATTTCCAAGAAGTGTTCCTTGGTAGGGTGACAACATAACAATAGACTCAATGCGCGGCTCTTCTTTAACCAAATACGAGAGTGCGCCCCCGCCCATCGAGTGGCCACAGGCAGACCAAGGCAAATTATCCGTCATGCCATAGAGCCACGATGTCGTGTTCTGAGATTCGTCTTCCACCCATTGCATGAGTGCGCGAGTGTCCTTGGCCTGGCGCTGCATTTTCACAAAGAGCAGCGCGGTTTCTGTGTCATTGGACATGACTACAAAACCCCAACTTGCAAGATGTGTACAAAGTCGATCATAGTCGCTGGCGGGTTCGATCCAACCGTGCATGAAACCGGTTAAAGGGAAAGGGCCCGATGTGGTGTCCGCGGTTGCGTCCCTGCCTGCAAGGACTGCGGGGTAATAAATGCGCCCATAAACGCGGCCGCGGCCATAGTGAGAGTCACGGAAATCAATATCGCGCCAGCCGACGGAATGGGGGCCGGGGTCGCCGAGGTCTTGCGCGGAGAGTGGAGTTGAAGCTCCGGACAAGAGGATGGTGATGAAGAGAAGTAGCTTCATTGAACTTTATTCTACTAGGATAAAGTGAGTTTGCGGGGCTTCTTTCTGCAAACTCGTTACTCCTTCGGCGGTGCATGCCGTGTTCCAAAGCCAAACTTTTTGTAGGGAAGGGAGGGTTTTGAGTTGAGAAATTCCGACGTCCGTGACACGAGTGCTCACAAGATTCAGCGTATGGAGGGTGGGGTGATGGCCGAGGTTCTTTAGACCGACATCGGTGATCGCCGTTTCTCGTAAATCAAGTTTTTCAAGCCGAGGCATTTCTTGAAAGAGAGGCATCAGTTCATCCGTGATGATTGTGCGGGCTAAGTTGAGCTCAACGATATGTTGTAGCACGGGCCGAAGTAGTGCCCGAACTTGTGCGTCATCCATGTCCGCGCAGGGTGCACTGAAGTCAATCCAAAGGGCGTCGGTGTTGGCGGCAAGGGGTTGAACATGAACCAATGCATCTTTTAGGGGCGCAAGATTCATGGGTTCCAGGCTTTCTTTTTCTTCCTCTACGGCAGCCACCTCTAGGGTCTGTTCTTCTTGCCCTACCCAAGGGAAGGGGTCTTCGAAGGATGCTCCCGCATGAATCCATGTTTCGAGAAGTTCCAACTCGGATGGTTTGAGCTGGCGCTTTTCCTCCGGTGGCATATGGTCTTCATCTTCCAACGGGAGGCGAATGCGGTAAAGCAATTCACTCTCAAGGGGGGCATTAGGCTCTATGGCCAGGCCCCCTTCGCCGCCGGCCAAAATCCAATCAGGTGTATCCAAACGCAGTTCCCCTTTTTGTTTTCGAGCACCGTGACAATTGACACAACGTGCTTTTAGGAGTGGCGCAATGTGCGAAGAATAAGTGGCGTCGGCAGAGATTTCTTTCGCTTGCTTTAAGGGTTCCCACAAGAAGTCGTCCCCATGCGTCATCATCCCACCGAAGTGGCCTGCTGGAAGAAGAGCCGTTACCAGAAGGCATAAAGTACGTCGGTATTGCTTTACTTTTCCTTTGCGATGAAGCCAAAGGCACAGAATGCTTCCCAATGCAATGGCGATGCCAAGTCGTTCATGCCACTCCATGACCCAATCCTCTCCGCGTCCGGGTTCTTCGTGGAGCAGCCACCCAGAAGTTGCCGCAAGGAGGGCCGATGCTGTGGCAAGCGCCACCCAAACCCTAGGTACAGGCCCTTGACTTTTACGCCATGCCGTCCATTCGACAAAACCTAAGGCAAAGAAAATACCAAGAGGAAGATGGAGAAAGACAACATGAAATCTTCCAAAAACGAGGAGGAGCTCCGTCACCGTTTATGCCATAAGGCCAGGGATGACTTTTCCGAAGACGTCGGTAAGCCGCATGTCACGCCCTTGTGTGGGGAAGGTCAGATTTTTATGGTCAAAGCCAAGGCAGTGCAGCAAAGTGGCGTGAAGGTCATGCACGCTAACGGGGTTTTCCGTAATGTTATAGCCGAAGTCATCCGTGGCTCCATAGACCGTACCCGGATTCACGCCTCCGCCTGCCATCCACAAGCTGAAACATCTTGGGTGGTGGTCCCGACCGTAATTCGTTTTGGTCAAGGTGCCTTGGCTGTAAACCGTGCGGCCAAATTCACCTGACCATAAAACTAAGGTGTCATCCAATAGCCCGCGTCGTTGCAAGTCTTTGACGAGCGCGGATTGGGCTTGGTCCACTGCCTTGGACTGCGCGCGAATTTCCTTGGGTAAATTACCGTGCTGGTCCCAGCCTCGCATATAAAGTTGGATGAATCGTACGCCTCGCTCTGCAAGGCGTCGGGCCATGAGGCAATTAGAGGCAAAAGATCCTGGCTTGTGCACGTCATCTCCATACATCGCCAAGGTCTTTTCATCTTCCGTACTGATATCGGTGAGTTCCGGAACAGACATTTGCATGCGGTACGCCATTTCGGCTTGTGCAACGCGCGTGCGGACTTCGGGGTCTAAGCTGCGTTCATATTCCTTTTCATTGAGTTCGCCGACGAGATCCAACATGCGTCGACGGTCTTCTCTGGAAACCCCGGCCGGGTTATTGAGATATAACACCGCATCTTTTCCAGACCGCAACTTGCAGCCTTGGTGCTCTCCTCCAAGGAAACCCGATCCCCAGAAACGCGCGGACAATGCCTGCATATTTCCAATGCCTTGGCTGATGAGCACCACAAAGGCTGGCAGGTTGGCGTTAGCGTTGCCTAAGCCGTAAGACATCCAAGACCCAAACGACGGCCGACCTGGTTGTTGATTCCCTGTTTGGAAGAAAGTGATTCCTGGCTCATGGTTGATGGAGTCGGTGTGCATGGAGCGCACCACACACATGTCCTTGGAGAGCTTCGCCGTATGGGGGAGCAGTTCGGAAAGCCAAACACCATCTTGGTTGTTTTCATACTTGTTGAAGTTGAAAATACTCGGGGCAATCGGGAAGCGTGCCTGCCCGCTTGTCATGGTGGTCAGGCGCTGGCCTTTGCGGATGGACTCAGGCAAATCCTTGTCATAATAATCCTGAAGGCCTGGCTTGTAGTCAAAAAGGTCAAGCTGGCTAGGCCCGCCTTCCATGTGCATGTAGATGACGCGTTTGGCTTTGGGGCGAAAATGCGGGCCAAGGGTGGGTGTTGCGGCAAGGGCTGATTTCGGCAGAATTGACTGGAGTGCCATGGCACCCAAGCCGGCGCCAAGAGAGTGCGCGGAGAGTCCAAAGAAACGTCTGCGTGTGAGCATGAGTTCACGCTCTTGGAGAGGGTCGGGGGGGAAAGGAGGAGACATGATTAGTGTTTAGTGACCACTTCGTCGAGCGACAGAAAAGCGTTGGCCATCATGGTCCATGCGGCAAGAGTGGCTGGGTCTTTGCTCATGTCCGATTGCGCAGACTCCCCAATTTCTAATAAAGACATTGCATCGGTCGGCGATTCTTGGAAGCGCGCGAGGAAGGCCTGGTAAGCAACCTCAAATTTTTCATTCTCATGTGCCGACGGGCGTCGGCCCGTGCACCGCTCAAACATGTTTCGAATTGGCTTGTCCATGCTTTTTTGTGCCAAGACACGTGCCGCCTCGAGAAACTGTACATCATTCCACAGCACCAATGCCTGAAGTGGGGTGTTGGTGATACTCCGTTTTGTAACACAGAATTCTCTGGTCGGGGCATCCAAAGTCAAGAGTGCGGGCGGAGGAGAAGCCCGTTTCCAGTAGGTGTACAAGCTACGACGCCAAAGCTCTTGGTCGTCTCCTTGTTCGAAAATCCGAGTGTTGGATTGGGGCATGGCTACTTCTTTCCAAAGTCCTTCGGGTTGATAAGGCTTGACCGACGGCCCGCCTTGTCTTTCAATGAGCAACCCAGAGAGCGCGAGCGCTTGGTCACGAATTTCTTCGGCACCCAAGCGTCGCCGGGGATAAGAAGAAAGCAGGGCGTTGTCCGGATCAATAGCAATTGCAGCCTCTTGCAGACGTGACGACTGTCGGTACGTTTTTGAGGTGACGATCAAGCGCAAAAGGTGTTGCACGTCCCAACCACTTTCTTGAAATTCCACAGCCAGCCAATCAAGGAGCTCTGGATGACTTGGCCACGCGCCCTGTAGGCCAAAGTCTCCACTGGTGCTGACTAGTCCAGCTCCAAAAACTTGTTCCCAAATACGGTTCACCGTGACGCGCGCTACAAGAGGATTTTCTTTGCTCGTGAGCCATGCTGCGAGTCCTCTTCGATCTTGCGGGGAATTTTCCGGCATACTCCCAAGGGCCGACGGCACTCCGCGCTGGACCGGGCGGTCTTTGTCTGGCGCATCATATTCACCGCGTATCAAGACATAAGCCTGCTTCGGTTCTGGAAGTTCTTTCATCACCATGGTGAGAGGGATTCCCTGCTTGATCTTTTGAATCGTCCCTTTGAGTTCTTCTTCTTGGGCAAGTAGCTTTCGAAAAGATGGCGACTCTTGACGTCGCCAATCATGGAGGAGGGTTTCGTTGAATTGTGCAACGCCACGGCCACGGATTTTTTCTGGGACGAGAGACCATGCAAGTGAGTCTTTTAGTATGGATTTTTCTGAAACTAATTTCACATAGAGCCCACCCGTGCCCCCTGTATTAATCACTTTAAAGAGGATCATGTGTTTCCCTGCTTCAAGGTCAAGCTCTACTTGATCTTGGTTAGCTTTTGCGCCACGGTCAACACGGTTTTCAAAGACTTGGATTCCGTCTACGTAGACTTGGATTCCGTCATCACTCCCGAGGGAGAATTTAAGTTTTCGGCGAGAAGGAACGAAGAATTCTTTTCCCGCAAAGCTTACGATGGAGCCGGCAGGAAGCTGTGCATTGACAACATCGTCCTTCAGGTCTCCTCGGAAAACCCAAGTGTAGTCGTCGGGCGCAAACTTTTTGGTGAAGTCAAAGGTGGTCTCTGTTTCAGGGCCAAAAAGAGTGTCATATCCCGGGTTGTCCTCATGGGGCTTATAGGGCCATGTGGCATACCATCTTGAATCGGCAACAGGAAGAGCGTTAAGGCCTGAGTCCGTGAGAGGGGAAGATTGCAAACGAATGCGACCGAATGCATGTTGTTGGTAATCAGAATGGTATTGCAATTTGACCTCAAGGTCCGTGCCCCCTTCATAACCGAAATCTTCCTCTGCAAGGAGCAAAGCCATGCGCCCCCCTTCTTCGTTGTGCGTGTCGACGGCCCAACCTCGGTCTGTGTTCGGGTCTAAGAGGTTGACTACCTCAAAGTCTAAATTTTTCTGTTCATGGTCCGCCCAGGCCCAAGTGATGGGCATCGTTTTGGAAAGATCCGGATTTCGAGTGGACCTCATTGTGATTTCAATAGAAGAAAGCACAGCGTTTCCATTCGTCGCGCGGCCGACGCGACCGTGGGGTAGTGATGGATCCTGCAGCACCTCCAGTAAAACTAACCGTTGATTCCGCCCTTCTGTATGTAGATTTACGGTGACGATTTCATTTTCTGGATTGTCACCGCTCGACAAAATGGACTGATCTTCTAGGATGGAGAGCGTGGTCCCATTTTCTGCCGACGCCGAGGTGGGAATCCAAGGTGTCCATTGGATGCCATGCTGAACGGGTGTGGAAGAGAGGAAATCCTGAAACGCAATCTGATCTTTTTCTTCCGGCACCTTCTTGGATGCTTCGACAGCCTGAAGGTCTGCTCTTACTCTGCTTAATTGCGTGATTTGATGTTCATCTGGGACTTCAAGGAAGGGCTCAAAGGCACGATTGGCGTCGGGTGCTTGTGAATAGAGCCCCGGCTCTTCATTTGAATTGAAGTAAGAGAAAAGAGAAAAGTATTCTTCTTGCGAAACGGGGTCAAATTTGTGATCGTGGCATCGAGCGCAACCAAGATTCAGTGCCAAGAAGATTGAGCCCGTTGTGTTAATCCGATCGGCGGCGTATTCCACAAGATATTCTTCATCAATAGCTCCTCCTTCATCGGTGATGACATGGTTCCGATTAAATCCACTTGCAATCTTTTGCGCCAGTGTGGCATCCGGAAAAAGGTCCCCTGCAATTTGATCCGTTAGGAATTGGTTGAAGGGCATATTAGTGCGATAGGCCTCTAAGACCCAGTCTCTCCATTTCCACATCTGCCGACCGGCATCCATGTGAATGCCGTTGGTGTCTGCATAGCGCGCGGCATCTAACCAAGGCGTGGCCATGCGTTCTGCATAGCGCAAGGCATAGGGCTCCTGCGAGAACAGTTTTTCTACCCATTTTTCATAAGCATCCGGTCGGTCATCCGCAAGGAAATCCTGGTATTCCTCTGGTGTGGGCGGCAACCCGGTGAGATCAAGAAACAGTCGCCGAAGGAGGGTGGCGCGGTCCGCCGGGGGATTTAGCGTAAGGCCGACGTCAGCGAGAACTTTCTGAATGAACTCATCCATAGAGTCACCCGGTGGCCGCGTTGGAGGAATGAAAGCCCAGTGCGGCTCATACTCTGCGCCTTGAAGAATCCACTGCCGGATTTTCTCCAGTTCCACTTTGCTGAGTCGTGACTTGTGACTGCTGGCTGGCGGCATGAAGACGTCCGGGTCATCCGAAGTAACGCGAAGCCATAATTCACTGGCCTCAAGGCTGCCGGGCACAAGTACGGCATAGCCACCACGATCTGCGAGGGCTTCTTCCCGCAAATCAAGTCGGAGCTCTTCTTCCCGGCTAGATGGGTCGGGGCCGTGACATTGAAAACAGTTTCCCGACAAGATGGGTCGGATGTCTCTGCTGAATTGAATCTTGCTTCCTTGAGACGGTTGTTGGGGGAGCAGGGCCACACCTACGCCAGAAAAAAGAAGCGGGCAGAGGATGAGAAGGGTGCGGCGGTGGGCGCTCAATTTCACGAAATTCCATCCTAGCCGAGATTCGCTATGGCGTGGGATTCTGTGCCGGAATCCGTGCCGGAATCCGTGCAATAAATTCTCGCCCTTTGTCCGTGCCATGCCAAGTCAAGAGAAGCGTGCCTAAAGTCGGGGTAGCCGTTGCCCGATTCGTTTCGACGCCATTAATCTGAATGACTATTTCTTGATCCAAGTCAAAGAGCCCCTCTTGAAGAAGTATTTCCAGACCATCCAAGGTTTCCAAGGAAGAAAAAGACACCGTGTTTTTATTCCTCCGGCACTCTAGAATCGTATTTTTCTGAGGCGTTGGCCAATAAACCCAAAAGTATTGTTGTTTCCATGGGAGCGAGGGCTGCCAAAGGAAATACTCTGGCAGGGGGGTCCGTCGGGCGTCGGCGATTGCTTCTAATAACGTGCCATAACCCTCTTCGGGGTAGCCGTGACCGCGACCATCGACTTCTCTGTACTCAAACTTTTCAAAACCCTTCCAGCGTTTTTTTGCTTTTTTTATGTCGGCAACCGCAGCTTGATTGGCGTCGGGAGGAACCCGCGGGTCATCTAAAGACTGGAATACAACCATGCGTGTGTTGCGCAAGTTCGGCACCACGCCGAAGTCAATTTCAAGGATGGTTCCGTCCGGTCCATAAACTGGTGTGGGCGCCCCGGCCGAGGCCGCTAATCCTGCTGCGATATCAGGATGATGTCCCCCAAGGAGCCACGTGCCAAATCCACCCATGCTATGGCCAGAAAAGTAGACTTGGTTCGGGTCAATTTTCCATGTTCGCAGCGCGTCTTCAATGAGTTGTAAAACCCACTCTTCCGTTCCGGAATCTGTCCAACCGCGTTCCGTTTTCTCTAACACCTCGGGGAAAATTCCTACCCAATCTAGATCCTTTGCGGTTTGCTTCATGATGTTCCATGGCCCAGAGGCATCTCCAGAGCCCGTGCCACCACCGTGCATTCCAATCAGCAAGCCTTTTGGTTTTTTTAATTCACCGCCGACGTAATAAAGCCCGCGTTTTTCTTTCGGCCAATACCAATGTTTCCCGGACTCCTTTTCTAGCCTTGGGCGCTTTCGTTCGAGTTTTTCCAACTCTTTCCGCCATTTCTTTCGTTCACTCTTCTTGGACAGGATGACGGAGTCTAGTCTCTGGATGATGGTGGCGCGTCGACTTGCTGTATCTGCATCCCTTCGGCTAAGTTGAAGGTATTCCTGCACGAGGTTTTTTTGCTCCTTGCGCGATGGTGGCTCAGAGCTCTGACCGAAAGTGGGTGCGCAGAGCAGGAGAAGTGATAGGAGGGCCATGGGTTGGAGGCGCATTCCGAGTAGTCTATAGGGGTGATGATGCCCGTACTCCTCCTTTTGGCCGTTGCTTTTCCGCAGATTGATTCCACGCAATCTTCGGACATCACGTTTCACGAACGTATCATCCATGTCGGAGAGCAGATTCAGCAGCGTGACTTTGAAACGGCCTATGAAATCGCAAAGGATGCTTATGAGCAGGGTGTTGATGAGTATGGTGAAGGTCGGCCTTCAGATTGGGCCGCCTTTGTATTATTCGGAAATCGCTAGCAGCCTTTTTAGTTCCTCTTCCATGGCTGTGGCCCAAATTTTGTATCCCGCTTCATGGGGGTGCAGAAGGTCCGGCATGACTTCTTGAGTGAGCACGCCGGTCTCTGTCAGAAATCTGACATTAAAATCAATGTGGTGGACTTTTTCTTGCGTGTTGGACCACTCGCGCAGTGACGCATTGGAGGCTTCATTTATTTTTCGCAGACGATCTTCCACGGTGGCACCGCGCGGGAAGGTGGCGAGCAAGAGAATTTCTGATTCCGGTACGGAAAACTGAAGTTCCGCCACAATCGCTTGGACCCCTTTGGTGATTGCGTCCGAAGAATCACGGTTGGAGTTGTTGGTTCCAATCATGATGACGCATACCTTGGGATTTTGGTTCTCTAGGTTTCCGTGGCGTAGTCTCCAGAGAACGTGTTCCGTTTTGTCACCACCGATTCCTAAGTTGATTGCTTTACGGTTTCCATAAAACTCCTTCCAAACCTTTTTCCCTGCTCCTTCCCAACCCTGTGTGATGGAGTCACCCAGGAAGAGGATGTCGGCTGTTTGTGCTAAAGCCCGGCGATTGAGCTCTGCATGGCGGCCCTGCCACCAGCCATCCTTACGGGGCGCCGGGATGCAGCTGCCTTGGAGGCCAAGGTGATGAAGCGCTGCTGGTGCGAAATCCACAACTTCTGCATTTTTCCGCCATGAAAAATCTTCTGCGCTGGAACCACTGGCAATCAAAAAGACGGTGCGGTGTTCTGGGATGTTTTTTCCGTGAGAAGTTCCCGTGCCTCCATGATCGGTGCCGACCAAAATTAGCCAATCCTCGTGGAGAATCTGTTCCCGTCGGCGAATCTCTTGAAGCACTTTGCCAACTTCGGCGTCTACCGATTCAATGGCAGCGAGATACTCTGGAATGTTAACGCCGTAGCCATGAGCATGACCTGCGTGATCGCCACCGTCGTAATGGAGGAAAAGCGCGGTGACATCGTTTTCAGAATCCCCAATGATTTCCAAGGCCGAAGCAGTAACCGCGGCCTGATCTTCCGCATCCAAGGACAGGTCAATCGTGCCTTGGGTTAAGTGGTCATGAATGGGGCCCCATTGAGAAACTGCTGCTGTGAACGCTTCCGGATGTGCGGATTCCCATTGCGCCAGCCAGGTCGGCCATGTGGTGATCTTTTTCCCTTCGAAGGCGTTATTCCTTACGTTGTGAAGACTGACACGAGCGCCGGTCAAGATGCTGGACCATGCAGGGCCGGAACTAGTAATGGCGGTGGTTTGCCCGGTGTAAGTGATTGCTCCGCGCTCAGAAAGAGCATCTAAGTGGGGCGTGCGCGCGGCTTGCAATGCATCGGGCCGAACGCCATCTAGTCCAATCATGAGGACTTTTTGTGGAGGCGGAGGAGGGGATTGCGACTCTGTTTGCGGAGAAGCGAAAAGCAAGCTAAGGAAGAGCATCATCATGGTTCACTAGGTTACTCTAGATGGAATGAAAGAGGGGAAAATGGTCATTCTGTACACAGGGAATCTCCCAGAGCTTTATATTATTCGTGGGGTATTGGAGGCCGAGGGCATTGCCTCGTGGATTCTGGATGAGCAAATGAAAATCTTTGACCCTTTTATTACGGGCGGAAGTGTGCTCCAGGCAGACCTGATGGTTTGGGAGGAAGATTGGACCGAAGCTCAAGCCTGCCTTCCCGAGGCAAAACAAGAATCAGCACCTCTTGCCCACCGCCGCCGCCCTTGGTTACTTTTGATTTTCTTGTTTTTTGTTCTGCCGATGTTGGCTTCAGGCTTGGCGCGGTTATTGAGCTAGCGGATTTCAACTTGGTGGTGGCTCCCCCCCCCATGCAGCATTGTGATAAGCCGGGTCTCCAGGCTAAATTTTTCTGGTTTTGAGATCTGTCGCCGAAGAATCAAAGGCCATGTTTTTTTTGATAGCTCTTCTCGTTCTCTGATGTCGCGGCTATTTTTGGGTGGGCTTTTAATATCCCAAATGACTAATTTGACATAGGCTTTTTGTTGCTCATCTTCGAATCGCGTCATTGACTCGAGATAGGGAAGCGCTGGGTTCCCGAGAACCAGGAGTGCCTCGCAAGATTTTCCAGCATTCCCTTGAATATTATCATCGCAGAGTTCTCCGGTGACTCTTTCAATCTGCAGGCACACGAACCAAAACAACAGGCCTATTCAAGGCCCCAAGATGTGCTCAATCCGCGTGCGTTTTTCCTACCAGTTCTCGAATTTGAACATTCCGGAACTCAATTACGGCGCCTTCGGATTGCAGTGCAATGACACCGGGAATTTCTTCGCACCAGGTTGCAGAGTTCTGCAGCACGCCATTAATCCACATTTCTAAATCACCGCCGACCAAGCGAATCCGATAGTGATTCCATTCTCCTAACGGCTTCTCATTGCTGGGGAGAAGCTTGACCGTACGGCGTCCCGAAGTGCGGTCGGACTCCACCAGCATGGGGAAAGCATCAATATTCCAAATGTCTCCGGCATTCTGGCTCATGAGCTGGGCCTCGATGGACTTCGGCCAAACTTGGTGCGGTTCTTGGACGCGTAGCAATACTCCAGAATTACCAGGCCCAGATTTTGGGTCCCCGCGCCACTCAAGTTCCAGTTCAAAGTTTGTATACTTTTTCTTTGTATACAAATAGCCGATGGGTTGACCTTCGCATCGAATCACACCATCTTTGGTGGACCATACGGCCGACGCAGAGGTGCTGTCGGGTAATTGATAATCCCAACCATCTTCCAAGAGTGGTTTTGCCGGACCAAAAACAACTTGAGACGGTTCGTTTTCCAAGAATGCAACAAGACAACGTACGTCGTGATCAGAAAGACCAAGGGCACTGGCGCTGGGCATGAGTGAAATAGAAAGCGCTGAGCGATGCGTAATGTCGTCGGCGGCGTAAGCCGTGTGATTTCCGACCGCATCTTTTAAGAGAACCGTGTCGCCGTCGGCCAAGAGATTTCCGACCACGCGGCGGCCATCCTTCAATGTCAAAGTCCAGCTGTCATAGCCAAAGGCAATCGCTTCGGAAGGGTGTGTGATGGACCGGCTGAGGGCGGGCGAGTCAAACTTCTTGGCAATGGAGGAGAGATCCGGTCCGATGGATCCGCCGAGACCTTGAAAAGAATGACAGGCAACGCAACCCGATTTTCCTCGAAAGAGTTCTCGTCCGACGGCGACGGGATTTTCTGGCATAGGAGTTGTGTCCTTTGTTGTCGTTGGCTTGCCGAAGACCCCCTCGGCTAGCGCACGAACGACCAGGTTCTCGTGCTGGAAAAGTTGCGGGCGAATGGCGTCTTTGTTTTCCTGACTGAGAGACTCGGTTGATTCAAGAAGGAAGAAGATGCCTTCGTCGGAATTCATGAGCCAATTAACGGAGCCTATATCCCCTTGGAGCGCCGCAAGTTGATGTTTTCTGAAAAGAGCTTCATTTCTTTTCAGCTCCAGATGCACGGAAAGTTTAAAGGATGTTGAAGCGCCTTGTCTTGTGCCACCATCATCCGCTGCTGCCGCGCCCGTGAGTTGCACAGCTCCTTCGGGCAGATTAAATCCAATGGAGGCATTGGCGTGACAGCCAATGCTGTGGAAGAAGCTTTGTCCGTCCACTTGAATGGGGTTCCCTTCGCAATTGTTGTTTTTTCGTACTTTCCCCCAAGAGTTTTCTGCATGCACCCAATCCAAATCAGTGAGCGGTTGCTTAGATCCGTCGGCGAAAGTGAGTTCTAGATTCAGCCATGCAGCCCAGTCACAGGTGTTTTCACCAAGGTCATCGGCAACGAGCCAAAGCATGCTGGCTTGACTAAGGCTGACCATGAATTCCTCCGGACCATTTTCTTTTGCTGTGAGCTTTTTCGAGGTCCAGACAGCTTTTGCCTGCGCAAGATTTCCTGATTGTTGAACTTGAATGCCGAAGTCTTTCCAGGTGTTGCTTGACCGTTGTTTCAGCCACCATTGCGCATGGGCTTGCGTGTCCTTGGGACCCGTCATCGCAATCCGAATCATTGCTTCCGCGGCTTCTTTTTCAGGTTGAAAGGCAAGTCCGTCAATGGCAAGTTTTCGTTTCTCGAAGTCATGCGTTGGATTGATTGCAGATCTACTGAGAAAAGGAATGCTTTCCTCCGTTTTTAAACGCCACGCAAAAGGAAGAAGATTTTCACTCCAATCTACATTCCATTTTTCCTGAATTTCCAGGAAAAGTTCGGACGCGTGAACTCCAGCGCCAAGCCCAAGAGCTTCTAGGTAAGTGCGATCACCAGGAGGCGCGTTTTCGCATAATGTGAGGAGAAGAGCTCTCTTTTCTTCCCACATTCTTGTTCGAAGCGAAGCAGCTAAATGAGCCCGTACGAAAGAGGACTCATCTTTAGCCCATTGTTTTGCAAGGTCCATGCGGAAGCCCTGCGCCGCGGTTAAAGCACGGTATGCGGCAAGGCGCAAGCGCTGCTGCGTAGCCCCCAAGTGTTCTTTGACTTTCGCCGGCTGGGACTTTGCTAAATTCCATAGGCTGCGCGCGATTTCATTGGTGGCAGTCTGCAGTCCAGGCTGAATTTTCGAGGGGGAAAGTTTTAAAATCCGACCATAGGCTTCGCGGTCTCCCGCAGCATGGCCACCGACTCCAGGGTCGTACCAATCCGCCACATATATATTGCCTCTTGGGCCAACGGCAACATCACTGGGTCGGAACCATGAGCCTCGTTCTCCTTCCCGATTGGCCTCAATCAGCGTATTCATTTTCAAAACAAGTTCCGACCCCACCACTTCAGGTTGATGGGTATAGACAATGGATCGGCCGGCGTCGGCATTGAGGACTTGCCCGTAAAGTTGGGGGAAGAGGGGGCCTTCATAAACGGCGACGCCGGTAGGCCCGCCTGCTCCGGTAATCGTGCCGTGAGGCAACACGCCAGGATCCTCTTGATGCCAATGCGCAGATTGAATGTCTTGTTCGGGTCGGCGATCCGCGCCCCAAAAGCGTTGCCCATCTTCGCTGAAGAAACCGTAGTTGCCTCCTTCCAGCAGGGCTACCGTGCGGCAGGATTGGTTTCCATCATCATCATTGTCCGCGGTGTACATGTCGCCGAATCCATCAATGCAAACTTCATAGTTATTTCGAAAGTTGTGCGCCACAATGCTGAGGCCAGACCCATCCTGATTCATTTGCCCAATCAGCCCACCGGTCCAAGCCATGCCATCATCTGAAATGAGGCCCGCCCGATTTCCGGGGTGTGCGGGGCCACCACCGTTGTAGCTGGAGCCACTGCGCAAATGAAATCCGTCTCGGTCGGTCACGATGTGCGGCCCAGCATTTCCTGCGGCAAACAGGAGAGAGCCGTCGGGAGATTCCACGAAAGAGTGCAAGCCATGATCGTGGTTGAAACCTCCGAATCCATCCAGAAGGACTTGATGGGTGTCAGCCTGCAAATCGCCGTCGGTGTCTTTGTATTCCAGTAAATAGGGAGAGCAGGAAACCAAGACGCGGTTGTCCTGCACCAGGATTCCAAGCGGTGCGGTGAGCTCTGGGCCTTGGGCGAAGACGGTGCTTTTATCAGCAATACCATCTCCGTTGGTATCTTCCAAAACGACAATGCGGTCTCCTTGCTCATGATGCCTTCCGGGGTTTCGCCCGTTCCATTGGCGGTAATTCACAGCTTCGGCAATCCAAATGCGGCCTTGGTCGTCAATATCCATGGCCGTGGGGTTGTAGAACAGAGGACTTTCCGCCCAAAGAGTGACATGTGCGTCATTCCAGGTGTGGAAGCTATTTTGGAGGTCAGGCGTTTGGAGGAGAAGGAGGAGACCGAAGATCATCAATCGAGGCGTCGGAAGTGGAGACGTTGGATACGGTTTATTTGTCGGCGGGCACGATGGCACAGTGTAGCGGGCTTTGAGGGGAAGCCCGAAGATGACATTCCTTGAAGGAAGTGTTGATAGAGTTTTTCATCCTCTTGGTTTGCACTTTGAATTTCCTGGGAAAGTGCATTTTCTTGCTCGTTGGAAGAGGTCTGCCCTCGTTTTTCACGGACATTTTTTGCGTCAGGAATCCAAGGATTTAATGCATGCATTCCATTCCTTTGAAGATGGGCAATGAGTTTCGGAAGGGAGTCTTGAAAATGCTCTGTGATGCCAACAAAGACGTTTTTTTCATGAAGAAGTTGGATAGCTTCCTTCGCCGACGCCTTTCCGCAAATACGCTGGCACATGACATTATGAAAGCGCCTTTCTTCAAGATAACTTTCAAGTGTCCAAGGCAAGTGATGTAGTTCCTTTTGGAAATAATAGTGAGATAAATATCGAGCGGTCGGTTCTCGGAGAAAGGTGGCATAGTGAATGGGTCGGCCGATGGATTCATAGTTTGCAAAGATGCGAAGTCCGTGCCCGCCGAGTGCGTTGAGATAGGGCGCCTTTTGCAGCCAAGACGTCAATTGAGCGGATGAATAATAAAGATCCGGGTCACTTCCCAGCGGGCCGACGTGTTGTTTGACGATTTGATACCCCTTTAATGTGCTCTGCAGTGCCTTGTGTAAAGTTGTTCCTGCAGTTTTCTCAATGTGCAGGAAAATGAAAAATGGCGGGGCCAATGCGCTAGACATCATGATTTAGCAATAAGAAACCCGCCACTGCAAAGGAATGCAGTGGCGGGTTGGGTTCAACGCTCGACTAAAGGCTTGCGCCGAAGCCAGCATCTTTGATGGCTTTGACCGTTGCTTTCGCGTCGTACTTGGCATTGACAGAAATGGTGGCTGTTTTCGTACCAAAATCTACGGAATGTTCCTCTACCCACGGTAGAGCGGCAAGAGCTCTATTGACCTTGCCTACACAGGAAACACCTCAGGTCATGCCGCTGACCGTGAGGACCACCGTTTGAGCTTCGGGAGCTTCGACTTGAGATACTCCGGCCATTTCCTCTAGCTCCGCTTTCATCTTGTCTAAGACAGGACGAGCTCGAGGGTTTGAGCCAAATTCTTCTTCTAAGGCTTTGAGCCCAGCGCCAAAGACAGCAGCATCCTTTTCTCCTTTCGCGTATTCCATGGCGGAAGACCAAAACGGATAAAGGCTATCTCCTGTTGCAACTTTGCCTTCTTTGGCCATGGCATAAAAGGTTGCCTTGAGGGCCTCCTGCTTTTCACTATCTCGGCCAGCACCTTCTAAGAGAGCTCCAACTTCCAAGTTGACCATTTGGCCATCAATGTCCGCAAGAAGTTCTTTCCAGGCCTTTTTTTTCATGTTCTTCGGTTTCTCCAAAGAAGCACGACGGCTGGAGGCGTCGGCGAAGCTGACAGCGCCCATGCTCATTTCCCTGAGAAGGAGTGCTGGAGTCAGGCCTTTTTCCCCTTTTGCGACGCGCGCACGGATTGCGTCCAAAGCCTTGAGGTCATTTAAGGTTCCACCGAAGGCCTCGACCGAGCGCCCCCCAGGTTCACCGACTTTGTCGCCAGAAGCGTTGAGGAACATGAGTGTGGGGAATCCGCGGATGCCGTATTGATTGGATACGGCGTCGTGGGGGTGACCTTCAATGCGAGTCATGAAATTCAGGTAAGGAACAGCGTCCTTGGTGAACTCAGCAAACTCATCGCTAGAAAACGGACCGTCTTCTAGGCTTTTACAAGGAGGTCATGGGGAGTAAGAACGAGAGAAATACGCAAAGACGTATTTCCCTTCTTTCTTGGCCTTGGCCAGTGCCATGTCGTAGTCCGTGATCCAGCCGCCTTGGGCGACCCACTCTGCTGCAACTTTGGCGTCAAATTTTTCCTGGAGTCCGTCAGCGTCCTGAGCAACCACAGGGGTTGCCAAGGCCAAGCCAGCCAGAAGTCCAAGGGTGAGGGAGGTGGTGTTCATGATGCTCATCCTACGGGGTTTCCAGGATTGTGTTTGTGATTATCTGGGGTGTTTCCTTGGGGCATTTCCTATCCTATACCCATGGCTTCAGGCTCAAAAACGGTGATCTATGCGGCTTTAGTAGGCAATGCTCTGATTGCGGTGACGAAATTTGCCGCGGCAACGATTACCGGAAGTGCTGCCATGATGGCGGAGGGGATTCATTCTTTGGTGGATACGGGAAATCAAGGCCTATTGCTTTATGGCATGAAGCGTGCCAAACGACCGCCCGATGCGCAGTTTCCCTTCGGCCACGGCAAAGAGATTTATTTTTGGAGTTTCATCGTGGCCATACTGATTTTTGCGCTGGGGGCTGGGGTCAGTATTTATGAAGGGGTGCATCGCATTCTTCACCCAGAGCCTATTTCTTCTCCGATGGTGAATTTCGCGGTGCTGGGCCTCGCATTGATTTTTGAGGGCGGTGCGTGGTTTTTGGCCCTTAAGGAATTTCGGCAAGTCAAGGGGCGACGCTCTTATATGGAGGCAGTGCGCAGTGGAAAAGACCCGACGGTTTTTGTGGTGTTGTTCGAAGACACGGCGGCCCTCTTAGGGTTGTTGGTGGCAGGAGCGGGTTTAGGCTTGGGTCTTTGGTTGGACATGCCAATTTTTGACGGCATCTCTTCGGTTGTGATTGGCTTGCTATTGGCTGGAACGGCGGGGTGGTTAGCGTGGGAGACGAAGAGCTTGCTTATTGGTGAGGCAGCTGAACCGGAAATGGTGGAGTCCATTCGGGGATTGGCTCATGAAATTTCCGTGGTGGATGCCGTGAATGAAGTGTTGACTCTGCATATGGGCCCCGATTTTATTTTGCTGAACCTGTCGTTGGATTTTTCCGATGGAATTTCAGCGGGGGAAGTGGAGATAGCGGTTGAGGCGCTAGATCGGGCCATCCGAAAGGCACATCCTTTGGTGAAACGCATTTTTATTGAAGCCGAAAATAGCACCGACAAGCCTCAGTAAGTCGATTATATTTGGACGCGATTTTTTCCTCCTTGCCACCTTTCTTCTTCCTCAATTCTCGAAAGATCCTAGCCCTTGCCTTGCCGGCTAGCAGTCCATTGAATTCCGGGACCCCAATCGGAATAACCGGAAAATTCCAGCCATCATTCATTACCCAGCTCAGTCGGATGCTCTTAGAAACCTGGGCGCCAAGTGAGGTTGTACCAGACCAACGTATTCCCATTAGAGTTCGTGAAATCATTCGAATCGATCGCAGGCAAGGTTGCCCCGGATTCCGTGTCAGAAAACTCTCCCCAATGCACGAAAACCCGTGCCGTCCCCGGGATAAAAGCAACTCGTTGATAAGCAATGCGTGGAGAGGCGTCATTCAAGTCTCGCCACAAAACCAGCATTTCGTTGGGTGCAAGATTCAATACTTCGCCCACAGGGTAATATGTTGTAGCAACGGAGAAATCTTCCATGATCCATTGAAAAGGAAGTCCGTCATTACGTCGGCGTGAGACCAACCAGTCTGTTCCTGTTCCACCGAGATAAAGGCCTGCGTTATAGGCATCGGAGACTTTGCTAATCCAAGCAAGGGAAAAAATCTCATTCTCATCTGATCCATATTCGTCCGTCTCCCACCACCCGCCAAGACGTTCAAATAGCCCCCAGCCACCGGATGTGTCCTCGCGGCAAGTCATGCACAAACTTCCCTCCGCGCGCCATTGCCAATTGGTATCCAACCAGCCCGCGAACCGCTGAGAAGTAGCATTCAAAAGGTCTAATTCATAAATGGTTTGCAAGGCCGCCTCTTCTGTAGAGCCGACGAGTTTATAAACACAAACCTCATCAAAGCCTGTCGAAACGGGGCCGACGACAAAAAATTCCATCTGAACAGTGGGCCGATCCTCAAAGGCCGAATTTGTGCCAACGTAATAGCCCGGATAGCCGACGACTTCGGAAGCGATGATTTGTGGATAGGCCAAGGGCGCATTCGCCTCCCATGAAAGGGATTGGCTTCCAAGGATGTTTATTTCTGATCCTGTGTAGGTGTTGATATCAACGCCGACTTTTGCCTGTACCGCATCAACTAATTCTTGTGGGAATTTCCCAACGTGATCGAAGCGAATTGCAAAATCACCCATGTCGAATACCAGTTGCCATAAAGGTTCATCGTTGAGATAGAGGCCCGGCTCTGACGCAGAGTAGGAGATCTCTTGGATTGTGCCATTACGCGGAGCCCGATAAACCGGACGCAAGTTTTCTAGAACGGAGCCATCCACACCGCCGAAAAATGCCGAAAGCCCGAGTTCTAATTCTTCAAGGTCGTTATCGGAATTCGTGAAGAACCCCACTATATTTGATTTTGGATCCCCGTAATTATGGCCCGTCAGCGGATTAAAATGAGACCCAAATGCTCCCAGGTGGACGTAAACCTCTCCATCGTCGGCTTCATTCCGCACAATTAGGCGAGAAGTGTCTTTTGTATAGCTGAACGGTAAATTCATGCGAACCTGAGAATTATTACAGGTTGACCAATTCACCGTGTCATCCTCATCGCTCCCAAAGCAGCTCATGAGGAAAACAGACAAAAGAATGCAGGTGGAACGCATGTTTCCATTCTATCCATGCCTTAGGATTCTGAGATGCTGATTGTCGCCACCCTCCTTGCCGCTCTGGTTCCACAGGAACCGCCACCCAATATTATTTTTATTCTCGCTGATGACCTGGGTTATGGGGAATTGGGCTGCTTTGGGCAAAAGTTAATCAAAACACCACGGCTTGATCGCCTTGCTCAAGAGGGCATGCGCCTTACGCGGCATTATTCGGGTAGCCCTGTTTGTGCACCAAGTCGTTGCGTATTCCTAACGGGGAAACACACGGGTCATGCTTATATTCGTGACAATGATGAAATGGGCGCGCGTGGGGACGTTTGGAATGACCCGGCCCTTGAGGGGCAGCGTCCGTTGGCGGCTGGCGAAATCACGATTGCCGAAATCCTCCAGCAACGTGGGTATGCCACGTCTTTTGTTGGGAAATGGGGGCTGGGCTGGACTGGCACAGAGGGAGACCCAAATACCCAAGGCTTTGATCATTTCTATGGATATCTTTGTCAACGAGTGGCGCATAATTATTACCCCGACCACCTTCATAGAAATGGAGAGCGTGTCCTTTTGCCGAACCAGCCGAAGCCAGGCCGCATCGAAAAAGTTTATGCGCCAGACTTGATGATTGAAGAGGCACTTTCCTTTGTGCGTGAGAATCAAAAAAAACCATTCTTCTTGACGTTCGCCACTCCGGTTCCTCACTTGGCGCTTCAAGTCCCAGAGGACTCTTTAGCAGAGTACGAGCATTTTTCGGAGACGCCCTACACGGGAAATGCAGGTTATCTGCCGCATGAGAAACCGCGCGCGGCGTATGCGGGCATGATTACTCGCATGGATCGAGACATTGGAAGAATTCTTGATTTGCTTGATGATTTGGAGTTGACAGAAAATACCATGGTGGTTTTCACATCAGATAATGGTCCCTCTTGGATTGGAGGCGTCGACTACGATTTTTTTGAAAGTCAGGGCGGGTTGCGCGGAAGGAAAGCTCAACTCTATGAAGGAGGGATTCGCGTCCCGACGATAGTTCGTTGGCCGGGAAAAGTTCCGCCTGGGTCGGAAAGCTCTGCTTTGAGTGCATTTTGGGATTGGATGCCTACCTTCGCGGAAGTGGCTGGAATCTTTGATTGGGGACACCCAGGCGAAATGGATGGGAAATCCATGACAAGTATTTTAAAGGGGGGGGCAGGTGATCCTGACCGAACTCTTTACTGGGAACATGCCAGTCGTTGGCAAGCGATGATATCAGGGAATTGGAAATTGCTTCGCAAGAAACCTTCCGAGGCGTGGGAATTGTATGACTTGAAAAATGATCCTACTGAAACGAAAAACTTAGCTAAAGACATGCCGGATTATGTTCAAGAGCTCATTAAGGTAATACAAAAAGAGAGGGTCGGATCCGAAATTTTCCCCATGAAAGGCTTTCCTCAGGATTCTTCTTGGGTGGAATTTCAGAAGGGAACGATGCCTTTGATTTTGTCCGCGCCACATGGAGGGACGGAAAAACCGGAGGGAATTCCAGATCGAACTTCGGGAACTTTGGTTAGAGACCGAAATGTCCGAGAAATTGCCATGGGCCTTGCCGACGCCATTGAATTCCGCACTGGGTTTCGTCCTTTTGTGGTGACGACGAACTTACACCGAGTCAAGATGGATGCAAATCGACCTTTGGCGGAAGCTGCGCAAGGCGGTCTTGGGGCAGAAAAAACCTGGTATGAGTATCACGCAGCACTTGAAAAGGCCTCGTCGCTGGCGCGGGAATTGGGTAACGGTCAGGCGCTCTTGTTCGATATCCATGGTCATGGCCACAAGGAGGACTGGTCAGAGCTGGCGGGTCCAGAGTGGGAAAAACAAAAAGTTATGGAATTGGGTGCCTTGTTTACGGAGCAGGGTTTGCGCGCTGTGCCCTCGCCGGATATTCCTGACCCTGGTGACAAGCCTTACTTCAATGGTGGTTACATCGTCCGACGCCATTGCGAAGATGGCTTGCGGGCCATTCAGATTGAACTGCCCTGGAGTCTACGAAGCGAGAAAGGTAGAGAGTCCTCTCTTGAAAAACTGGCCAATGCCTGCGCCGATTTTTTTGGAAACAATTTTTTCATCCCTCGTCAAGACTTGAGCGTGGAAACAACCAAGTTCAAGCCCTTTGACCGAAAGTGTTCCGCTTTTGGTGTTCCCATCTTTGCGACCAAGTCATTGGAAAAGGAGAAGCTGGCCCATGCAATTTCTGTGCTTGCGGAGTATTTGGACAATGATGAAAACGGTGTGGTGGATGATGCCAAGGTTTTGAAGGAACTTCGTGACGGCGGAGCCTTCCTTGTGATGCCACAAAAAGAGCGCGAAATGCAAAAACTATTTCGCCATTTTGAAGAGATGGACGAAAAGGGATGGCGGATCGGCCAGGATTTGTACGGGGAGGAAACGAATCAGCCCGGGAGGTTTGATTATGCATTAGAAGAAATATGGCATTTAGTTTCCCAAGGGTGGGGACTTGCTTATCCCCAGTCATTCGCTTTTGAACAAGGAAGTGCGCTATGCAAGGCCATGGATAAGGCGCGTCTGCGTGGTGGTCATTATCACTATGATGACCCAACTTGTGACTATGATTGCCAAGCCGGAGAATATTCTTATTGGGTTTTGACGTCCATGCTGAACGCTCAGTCTTTCCCAGGGCGTCCCGAAGAAATTGAGGATGAGTGGGAGTGCGCTACGCCAGAGCTCCTTTTTGAGAAAGACCCCGACGCCTGGAAACTTTTCTCTGACGAACAATTCCACCTCCCTCGTCAGATCCCCAATGGTGAATATCGCGAAGACGCATGAAGCACGACTATTGGCATCAACGATGGAAAGAAGGTCGCACAGGTTGGCACCTTGCGGAGGCCAACCCTGACTTGGTGAAATGGTGGCCTTCCTTGAAGCTGACGGGGGATGAAACGGTGCTCGTTCCTCTTTGTGGAAAATCAAAAGATCTTCTCTGGCTGAAAGAGCAGGGCCACCAAGTTTTTGGCAATGAGCTCAGCGAAATAGCCCTTGCGGAGTTCAAGGAAGAGTGCGGGGAGGCCGCCAATGGAATTGAATTCCATTGTGGGGATATCTTTGAGCTACACGCCGACGTCCTCCAGGGAGCCACGGCTTGGTATGACCGCGCGGCGCTTGTTGCCATGCCGTCCGCCACGCGAAAGAAATACTTTACACATCTTTCCCGTATTCTCCCCGTTGGTGCGAAAGGCCTTCTGATTACTTTTGGCTGTGACAAAGATAAAGAAGACGGGCCACCCTTTCTCGTGGACGAAGCCGACGTTTATGCCCTCTGTGAAGGCATGTTTCACTGTACCGTGTTAGAGCGAGGCGAAGAGCCCACTTATCTCTTGGAGAAACGCCCCGAATACTACCCATGATTCAACCTCTCTTTGGAATTGCCTGTCTTATTTTCCTGGCTTGGCTTCTATCTGTCAATCGAAAGGCGGTGAAGTGGCGGCCAGTAGTAATCGGAATTGCCATGCAATGGATACTAGCCCTGTTGATTTTGAAGACATCTGCGGGCCAGGTATTTTTTGACGGTGCGCAAACATTTTTTGTGGGGTTGATTGATGCCGCTTATGAAGGCGCAAAGGGTGTGGTCGGCGCTAGCGCTCTTGGCCTTGGCGGCGGATCCCCCGTTTTAGGCATCCTTGTTTTTGTCAGTGTCATTTTCTTTTCCTCGCTTTTCGCCGTCTTGCACTATACGGGAATTGTGGGTTTTGTTGTTGGAGCCATGGCACGAATGATGGCGAAAACGATGGTAATTTCAGGTGCCGAATCCACCAGTGCCGCAGCGAATATCTTTGTTGGCCAAACGGAAGCCCCGCTCTTGATTCGTCCTTATCTTGCGAAGATGACCAAAAGCGAATTGGGTGCGGTTATGACAGTGGGTTATGCGACGGTGGCCGGAACTGTTTTTGGCGTCTACGTCACCATGCTGCGGGACACGGTTCCAGACATTGCCGGTCATCTTTTGGCAGCTTCCGTGATGTCGGCACCGGTTGGTTTAGCTATCGCCAAAATAGTATTCCCCGAAACAGACCAGCCGGAAACGCTTGGTACGGATATTGTCCAGCCAAAGTCCGAATACGTAAACCTGGTCGATGCTGCCGCATGTGGCGCGGCGGATGGCGTCAAGTTAGCGCTTAATATTTTGGGTATGCTGATCGCCTTTTTGGGCTTGCTAGCCGTGGTCAATGCATTGATTGGCTGGGGTGCCAATCACATTGGCTCTGGATTTGGTCACGCCGTAACTCTGCAGGAAATCCTAGGCTATCTTTTTGCCCCCATTGCATGGTTGCTTGGAGTTCCTTCGGAAGAAATGTTTTCGGTTGGTTCTTTGTTGGGCACGAAAATAGCGGTGAATGAATACGTTGCTTTCGCAGACCTGATTGAGCAGACCAAAGAAGTTGGGGCACTCTCGGAGCGCTCTCGGATTATCGCGAGCTACGCGCTTTGTGGCTTCGCCAATGTTGGCTCCATTGCGATTCAAATTGGGGGCCTTGGGGGTATTGCTCCAAGCCGGCGTGCTGAAATTGCGCGGATTGGTTTCCGGGCTATGCTTGCGGGTGCGATGGCGAGCTTTATTACCGCAGCTACGGCAGCAATGTTTATCGTTTAATCGGCAAAGTCCAGAAACTGCAACCACTCCACACCATCGACCTGGGAGATGGCCTCTAAAGCTTCTTTACTTGGCGTGTTGTCTAAGTGCAATGCAGTGAGCGCGCGACGCTGCTCCTTGTCTCGGCCGAGTGCGCAATTAGCAATGTTAACACCGTATTTTGACAACACCGATGTAATCCCAGCAAGTCGGCCAGGTGCGTCATCATTGCGACACAGCAGTAATTTCCCTTCGACCGCGAACTCAATATAGGAGCCATCGATACGCGTCACTTTGGGAGTTCCTTTCCCAAAAACAGTTCCAGAAATGCGCCGCTCGCCGGCGTCCGATCTGACAAGGACAGAAATGAGATTGACATAAGGTCCAGTCCCTTTTCCAACGAGTTGTTGGAATCGGTATCCTTGTTCGATGGCAACGGATTGCGCATTCACCGCATTGACATTCTGACTCAGAAGCGTTCCAAGGAACCCCGTGAGAACTCCAGACACCAAAGGTTCCGCGGGGAGATTTTCTGCGATTTCTCCGGCAACTTCTACCGTTAGTTCCTCAAATCTTCCTTTCATGACGCGGGCTTGCAAGTCACCAATAGCCGTGGCCAATTTCAAAAAAGGGTTGAGGCGTTTCGCCATGGTTCCGTCTACAGAAAAGGAGTTGACCGCGTTGCGCACTTCTCCTCGGTTAAGGAAAGCATCAAATTGCTCCGCGATTCGAACGGCAACGTTTTCTTGCGCTTCGGTGGTACTCGCGCCGAGGTGGGGCGTCACCACAACGCGCGGATGAGTACGCAGTGGGTGATCTTGAGGGAGGGGCTCTACTTCAAAGACATCCAATGCGGCACCGGCCACGGATCCGTTGTCGAGCGCAACGACCAAGGCCTCATCATCCATGAGCCCGCCTCTTGCACAGTTCACCACGCGCACGCCTGGTTTGCATTGCGCAAACGTGTCGGTGTTCAAAATGTGGTGCGTGTCGTCGGTGAGTGGCGCGTGCAGAGTCAGGAAATCAGCCTGTGGAAGGATCTCTGCGACCTCACCGAGTTCAATGCCAAGTGTCTCCGCAACTTCAGGCGGTAAAAAAGGATCAAAGCCTAGGATTCGCATGTTAAAGGCCTTGGCGCGTTGCACGACTTCTCGGCCAATGCGACCTAGCCCAATGACGCCCAATGTTTTGTTATTTAGCTCCACACCCATGAGGCCTTTCTTGCCCCAATCTCCCGCGCGCAACTTGGCGTCGGCGGCCGGAATGTTACGACTAAGTGCCATCATCATGGCCATGGCGTGTTCCGCGGCAGACACCGTGTTTTCACCCGGTGCATTCATGACCAGAATTCCACGTGCCGTAGCGGCCTTGACATCAATGTTGTCCACGCCAGATCCTGCACGGCCAATGACTTGAAGCCGGGGTGCAGCGTCCATCATTTCGGCTGTGACCGTAGTGGAACTACGGACAACTAGTGCATCGGCATGAGCAAGTGCTTCGAGTTTTTCCTCTTCAGGAAGTCCAGGGCGATTATCGACGGAAAAACCGGCGTTGGTCAAAATAGTTTCGCAGTCTTTGGCAACAGCGTCGGCGAAGAAAGCGTGAAAAGTGCCAGTGGCGGCGGGTGGAGTCAAGGTGGTCATGTGGGGCAGATGGAAAGCGCCTCATCCATGAGGCTTGTGATTTCACGGATGCACTTCATGGAGTGTTCCCCCATGTGGCCGATGCGAAAGGTTTTTCCCTTAAGATCTCCGTAACCGTTGGAAAGGAGAAATCCTTGTTCCTTGAGTGCGTCTAAGGCGGGAACGAAGTCAGGTCCGTCACCGCGAGCGATGCAGGAAACCGTGTTGGAGCAGAGTTCTGGCGCAGGAAACATTTCCCAGCCATGGCCGACAGCCCAGTTGCGGATGAATTGAGCCATTTCTTCATGGCGTGCCCAACGGTTTTTTAATCCTTCTTCTTCGATTCGCTCTAATTGCCGTACGAGTGCATAAAGGTGCGCGGTGCTGGGCGTGGTGGGAGATTGTTCCTTGAGGTTTGCTTTTTGTAGGCGAAGAAAGTCCAAAAACCAACCTCGGTGCTCAATTTCTTGCGCACGGTTCAAGGCAGATTCGGAAACGGCGGCAATGGCAAGGCCTGCGGGAAGCGCCATGCACTTTTGAATGCCGAACAAACAAACATCGATGCCCCAGTCGTCAACATAAACCGGTGCGCCGGCCATGGAGGAAACCGTGTCCACCAGTAAAAGTGTGTCGGGAAAATCGGCAAGCACCGCGCGATAATCTTGAATTGGGTTCATCACACCCGTAGAGGTCTCATTGTGGACCACCGTGATGGCATCCACCGGTCCATATTCGGAAAGTGCGGCGCGTAAGTCGTCGGCGGTAAAGCCTTCTCCCATTGGTTTGGTGGCGGCAATGGCATCTACGCCACAGCTCTTCGCAATGTCAAACCAACGTTTAGAGAATGCACCGTTAATCAAATGCAGGGACCGCGTTTTGACCGTGTTGCGAATGGCGCCTTCCATCATGGCGCTGGCGGGTGCGGTGAGGATGAGCACCTCGTTTCTCGTTTGCATGAGCCGCCCCAGTCCTGCACGCGCGGTTTTCCAAAGTTCGGCGCATTCCGCAGTGCGGTGACCGATGGCAGGCCGGGCCATTTCGTTGAGGACTTCGGAGGAGACTTCAGTGGGGCCCGGGATGAACAGCTTCATGATGGGGGCGGATTTTACCCCTGCACAATCGGAATCAATCCCCCCAAATGCGGTTTATTCAGGAAAACATCGGCTTTTTCCAAAACTTCCTGCCGGGTGACAACTCCACCGAAGCCCACGAAAATTCCGACGGCGGAGCGGGCTTCAAGGTCGGAAACGCCATCGCCAATGAGGAGACGCCGAGCTTGGGGGATGCCCAAGGTTGCGCCGACGGCCGCCACGATTTCGGGCTTGCCCCCGTTTCGGGCGAGAGGGTGTTGGAACGTGGCTTCGGGGTTGGCGGGATCATAAGGAACGGCGTGGACGTGTTGGGGCTGAATGCCGAGTGTTTCTGCAAAAGGGGCCACGCCAGGGAAGAGGCCGCCGGAGATGACGTGGCAGGCAACGCCCATGTTTTGCAACTGGCCGATGACTTCGGCAGTATCAGGGAGTGCCGTTTCCGCGTAACGTTGAGCCAACCAAGCAAAGTCGGCGGACGTCGGGTTGATGAGTTCCAGGCGCTTTCGGTAGACGTCAGCAAGCGGCAATTCTCCGGCCATGGCCGCATCAGTGAGCGCTTTGACGTTGACGCCCGCGCGCATGGCGAGTTCGTCAATCCCCTCAATGGTAGAGAGGGTAGAGTCGCAGTCAAAGAAGACGAGGTCGTAGGCCGGCATGAAATGAAATCGTAACGGATGGGTGTGTGCGCATAGAAAGTTTCTGCCTCTGAGGTGGCGGTCGGCGGGGGACTTCTCTATCTTTACTCTTCTCATGGCAATCCTTTTTGCGGCTCCTCACACTCCTTTTGACGCGTTCGGCGCGCTGGATGTGGAAGTCATCTCTCGACAGGCAGAGGCATTAAAGAATTCCGGATGCCTTGGAGCTTTTGTAGGCGGTTCCACCGGGGAATGGCCCTCTCTCACAGTGCGTGAGCGTTTGCGTATGGCCGAGGTTTGGTCGGCCGCGGCCTCAGCCTCTGGCTTGCGCCTCATCATCCATGTCGGCCACCATTGCTTGGATGACGCAAAAAAAATGGCCGACCTCTGTAATACTTTGGACGGGGTAGGTGGCATTGCCGCACTTGCACCGTCCTTCTTTAAGCCCAGCGGGGTCGATGGCCTTTTGGATTGGTGCAGCGCCATTTCTAAGGCTGCCCCCGACAAACCATTTTATTACTATCACATCCCGCCCCTTACTGGAGTTAGTGAAGACATGGCCAAATTCTTGGAGTTGGGTAAATCTCGCATTCCTAATTTATCAGGAATAAAGTTTACTGATGCTGACATGAAGTCTTTTCGCGCTTGCACAAAGCGCGGGGATTTTGAGATGTTTTACGGTATGGACGAACAACTCATCGAAGGAGTTCGTGCCGGCGCCGACGGCGCGGTCGGTAGCTCTTATAATTTTTCTGCACCGCTGTACGTGCAGTTGCTTGCCGCTGAAGCAGCGGGGGAATTGAAAAGAGCCGAATTTCTGCAGCAACAAGCGATTCGGATGATTGAAGTCGTTGCAAAGCCTGGTTACTTACCGATGACAAAATCATTAATGGCACGCCTTGGGGTGGATGTTGGCTCGGTGCGCTTGCCCTTGAATCCCGTTTCAAAGGCTCAGACGGAGGAGGTTGTTTCGCAGCTCAAAAATCTTGGACTTCAAGAAGGCGAGCACGGCTGGGGGATCACCACATGATTTTGGCCATTTTTTTGACCTGTGCCTTGCAGGGCGATGCCTTGGAATGGTCCAATCTCGCGTCGCTTCCCAATGAACTCGGTCTTGGCGGGCACTTTGTCGGGGTCGTCGGAGAAAGTGGGACACTTTTTACGGGTGGTGGTGCAAATTTTCCTGAGGGGGGTCCAAGTGAGGGTGGCCTAAAGCGCTGGCATAGGGATACCTACCTATTTGAAAGAGGGAATTGGACAGCCGGCCCAGATTTGCCAGCACCGAGAGGGTATGGAGCCACAGTGCCGTGGAATGGAGGCCTTCTCTTCATCGGGGGTTGTGACGAATCAGGTGCAACTTCCGAAGTCCTCTTTTTGGAGCGAAAGGATGCTGGATGGGCATTCTCGAGAATGACATCCATGCCTCGGCCGACTTCTTTCCTCGCGGCCACCCTTTCTAAAAATCGTTTATGGGTTCTTCCCGGTGGTACGGATCGAGATGGGCAAATTGGGCTGGACTCAAGTTTTTGGAGTTTGGATTTGCTTCAAGAAAACTCAAAGTGGAAGCAGCATCCAATTTTCCCAGGATTGCCTCGCTGTAAAGCCTCCATAGTGAGTCAGGTCCTTGGTGATGGACAAGAAGCCCTTTTCGTTTTTGGTGGGGAAAATCCAAAACACGGAATTCTTGCTGATGCTTGGAGATTTCTGCCTGCAAGTGAAACGTGGAGAAAGACGACGGATTTACCTCGCCCGCTGGCGGCGGCTGCGGCAATCAACGTCGGCCCCACGCACACCCTTCTTCTTCCGGGAGATGATGGGACTCTGCGCCAAAAAAAGGAGCACCCAGGTTGGTTTTCCGATGTTTACGCCTACCACACCTTGACAGAAACTTGGGTGACTTGTTCTCAAATGCCGTTGCCCGTTGTGACGACCAGTGCGGTTGCATGGGAAGATGGATTTGTTGTTGTGAGTGGGGAAACAAAGCCCGGTGTAAGAACGAACCAAGTCTCCTATTTCGAGATCTCTCCAAGGGCACCTGGCCTTGCTCCTTGGGATTGGGGTGTTATTGCTCTCTACTTGGGGATTTTGGTTGCTAAAGGAGCTTGGTTTCGAAAACGAAACAAGGGGAGTGAGGATTATTTTGTAGCCGGAAAACGAATTCCATGGTGGGCGGCCGGGCTATCTATCTATGGAACTACTTTGTCGTCCATCACGTTTTTGGCAACACCAGCTTTGGCCTATGCAACGGATTTAAAATTTGGACCCACTTGGTTGGCGATACTTTTAGTGGTTCCCCTTGTGGTCCATGTTTTCTTGCCCTTTTACCATGGCTTAAATCTGCGCACCGCCTATGAGTATTTAGAATACCGTTATTCCCGTTCCGTACGCCAAGTCGGAAGTGGCGCTTTTATTCTATTGCAACTGGCTCGCATGGGCATTGTGGTTTATTTGCCATCCTTGGCCTTGTCCACGGTAACTGGGTTAGACATGCGCTATTGCATTTTGGTCACTGGGGTTTTGGCCACTGGGTATACCGTGATTGGTGGGATGGAAGCCGTGATTTGGACCGACGTCACCCAAGTCTTCGTGCTGTTCGGTGGCGTATTCGTAGCTCTTGGTATTGCCTTGAGCGGCAGCGGCGGAATGGCCGCATTTTCGGACTCCATCGCATCCACAAAACTTCTGGTGTGGGACAATGGATTCTCTTGGACGGATGCAGCATCTTGGTCCTTGCTCCTTGGCGCCACCATCATGATGGTTCCGACCTACACTTCAGATCAAACAGTCGTACAACGTTTCCTTTCGGTAAAAGATCAGCGAGCGGCCGAAAAGAGTGCTTGGTTGAGCGGGTGGTTGGCCTTACCGGCAGGTTTAATTTTCCCTTTCCTGGGGGTTTGCTTGTGGGCTTTTTACCGAGAGAACCCGCAAAACCTTCAAATAGGTATGTCCGATGACGGAATTTTACCGCTCTTCATCGGAGATTATTTGCCGACGGGCTTGGCGGGTCTTGTCATTGCTGGTTTATTTGCTGCCACCATGTCCAGCTTGGACTCCTCCATGCATTCCGTGGCAACTGCATTTACCAATGACTTCTACAGGCCCCGAAACCCTGAGGCCGATGATGATCGAATCTTGAAAATTGCCAAGCGTTGGACTCTCGGTGCTGGATTGTTCGGTACGGCTGCGGCTATCTTTTTGGCTTCCTTTGATATCCGCTCTTTATTTTTATTATTCTTGAAAGCATTGGGCTTGCTTTCGTCTGGAGTTGCCACCTTGTTTTTGCTTGGTGCTTTTGTGCCGCGGGTTCACGCCACGGCCGCCTTGCTTGGTGCCGGCTTAGGTACAGCCGTCTTAGCTTGGGCTGCTTGGAATTCCGACCTCCACGCGTATTGGTATGGCGCTTTAGGAATGGGCGTAGGTATTTTTTCAGGATGGATGATTTCCTTTTTCATCAAGGGGCCGAGGGCTTCTCCGGAGGTCACGGCATACAAAAAATGAACCGCTCCTTCTTTTTCTTTCAAGTGATGTCTTGCGAGTCCGCGCCCATATGAATTTTATGCGCATTCCTTTGGGCGACCTCCATCTTTCCGTTCCTGAAAAATGAGTATTTCATCCGCTCAATTACGCGCAATCCTGGTGGAGGAGGTGTTGCCTTTTTGGTTAAGCCATGGCTTGGACAAAAAAAAAGGAGGTTTTTATACTTCGTTGGATTCTGATGGCAGTTTGGTGGATTCCGATAAATCCATTTGGATGCAGGGAAGAGCGGTTTGGATGTTTGCTCATGCGTATCGGCATGTAGATTCAAATTCAGATTGGCTATCTGCAGCGATGTCCGCAGCTAGTTTTTTGTTGGATTACGGAAAAAATGAGCGTGGGCGACTACGATTTTTAGTCACCGAGTCGGGAGATCCCTTGAGAAGCCGACGGTACGCCTATGCAGAGGCATTTGCTGCATTGGGGCTAGGGGAATTGGCCGCCATCACCCATGACGCAAACTTGAAAGCAGAGGCCCAATCCTTTGCTCAGGTTTTTTACGATCATGATGGTGACACCGACCACTATCCTGAAAAATGGTGCACCAATACGCGTCCGTCCATTGCTTTGGCCCCAAACATGATGGCGCTCTATCTCTCCCAATCACTAGATTCTTCGTGTGGCTGTCCAGGGGGGCAAAGTTTGCGTGACCGCGCCATTGAAAATCTGACGTTATGCGCCAAGCCGAACGCCGTTTACGAAATTGTGGCACCGGATGGCAGGCCCATTCCATCGTTTGACGGGCGCACTTTGAATCCAGGTCATGCACTGGAAGCTTCTTGGTTTATGATGGAAGAGGCCCTTCGGCGCACCGATGAAAAGGGGAATCCAGATGAAGACCTTGCGAGAATTGGCTTGTCGATGGCCGAAACTTCTTGGGCATTGGGTTGGGATGAAAAAAATGGCGGTGTCGTCTATTTCGTTTCTGCTGACGACAAGCCAATTCAAGAATATTGGCAGAATCAAAAATTTTGGTGGCCACAGTGCGAGGCCATTCTTGCGGCCCTTTACGCTTGGCGGTTGTCGAAGGATTCGAAGTGGATGGATCGGGCGCAGATGGCCTGGGACTGGTTTGAGGGACACCATCGGGACTCAGTCCATGGAGAATGTTGGGGTTGGCTAAGCCAAAGTGGTACGGTTATTCAGACACTCAAGGGAAGTCCATGGAAGGGCCCATTTCACTATCCACGCATGCTTTTAAAGGCGAGTGAAATATTGGATGATCTGACTTAATTTCGTCCTGGAAGACTGTGGGAGGGTTGTGTAATCGGGCTATGCTTCCTAAGTGATTTTTCCCCTCCTGTGTCTGAGTTTTGTTCAAATTGTGGAGTCGTCGGTGCCTCCACCTCCCAATGTAGTGTTGATTTTGGCTGATGACTTGGGGTGGGCGGATTTGGCCTGCCAAGGCAGTGATTGGTATGAAACGCCGCGCTTGGATTCTCTGGCTAAAGAAGGCATGCGCTTTACCGATGCTTATGCGGCGGCGGCGAATTGTGCGCCAACCCGGGCGGCTTTGTTGAGTGGTCAGTGGGGGGCACGCACCGGAATGTGGACGGTAGGGAGTGGTAAGCGGGGTAAAGAGGAAAACCGCGCCATGGTGCCTCCCAAAAACCAACGTCATTTGGCCAGTAGTGTTTTGACGATTGCCGAAGCCCTGCAAGCCAATGGGTACACCACGGGATTTGTCGGCAAATGGCATTTGGGTAATAAAGCGGCAGGGACTGACCCTCGTCACCAGGGTTTTGATTTTGCAATTGGTGGAGACTCGCGAGGCCATCCCAAGGGCCACCTTTTTCCGTGGGGAGATATGCCGGGTTTGGAAGATGGGGAACCTGGAGATTCTTTGACAGAACGTTTAACTAATGAGGCCATTGGGTTTGTACAAAGGAGTCAAGAGAAACCTTTCTTTTTATTGCTTTCGCATTATGCGGTGCACACTCCGTTGCAAGCACTTGCGAAGGACAAGGAGCATTTCGAAAGTAAAGTGCCGTCAGGCCAACAGAAGAATTCCACTTATGCCGGTATGGTGACCGAATTGGACCGTCAGACTGGGCGGTTGTTGGATGAGTTACAAGTGTTGGGATTGGATGAAAACACTCTGGTGATTTTCACTTCTGACAATGGAGGGCTCGGCGGTTATCAAGATGCCGGTGTTGGCGGTTCTCCCGAAGTAACCCATAATGCTCCACTCAGAGGTGGCAAAGGCATGTTGAGTGAAGGCGGGATTCGAGTGCCCTTGCTTATGAGATGGCCCAAGAAAATACAGTCAGGAACAACTTCCGCTATGCCGGTTTCCACTTTAGATTTCTACCCCACTTTTTTGGGCATTACAGATACCAAACAACCGGCCGACCACCCCCTCGACGGCCACGATATTTTCCTTTCCCTGCGTACCAAAGTGCATGGATCCCCCCATGTCTGGCACTTCCCAGGCTACTTGGAAAGTTCGGCGAAAAAAGGCACTTGGCGGGCAATGCCATCGGCAGTGTTGCGCCACGGCCGATGGAAACTTCATGAGGACTTCACCACGGGCAAGGTGCAGTTGTTTGACTTGTCTGCGGATATCCAGGAAGCTCAAGACTTGGCCAAGATCGAAAAGGAAACCACCGCCCGACTGCTGGCTCTCCTTCGGCAATGGCGCAAAGACACTCGGGCGCCCATGCCTGTTGAAAAGTAAGCAGGGTCGTTTTTACTCCCCAGGCCAAGCAACCGGTTCCAAAGACTCATGGTGCCGCGGGCGAGGGGCATTGACTTCTTGCAAGCGGGAGCGGAGTTTGGAAAGAAGTTGGTCTCGCTTTTGTGGGTGAACCTCGGCCAAGTCGTTTTTTTCGCCGAGGTCTTTGCTTAAATCGAAAAGTTCCGCGTGTTGGTCATCCCAGCGCCAAGTAATTTTCCAATCGCCGTCTCGCAAAGAGGTGAACGGCTGGATGAAATCCCAACGATCCCTTAATCCTTTGTTCGCCCAATAGTGAGGCCAATGCCACAATAAAGTTCGTTCAGATATCGCCTGGTTTTGCAGTAGCGGCAAAATAGAAACCCCGTCGAATTCTCCAACTGGCATCGGCAAGTTGGCCGCGGCCATCAAGGTGGGAAAGAAGTCGTCGGAAATCATCGGCGTGGTGATTTCTGCGCCGATCAATGTGTGACCGGGCCAGCGTACGAGCATCGGCACGCGGGTGCCGCCTTCACGCATGGTTCCTTTGCCACCGCTTAATGGTTCGCAGTCGGTGGGTGGTCCGCCATGAGTGACCAGGGCGCCGTTGTCGGAAAAGAAAACTACCAAAGTGTTTTCCGTAAGTCCCAGTTCATCCAAGCGGGTCAAAATCCTGTTCAATGATTGGTCAAAACTTTCCACCATAGTGGCATAGTGGCGTTGCGCTTGGGTGAGGTCGTCGGCGTAACCATTCAGTAAGGCTGGGTCACCTTGAATGGGGGTGTGCACCGCGTAATGAGCAAGATGAATGAAAAACGGTTTGCCATCAGGTTGGGTGGCGAAGGCGTCCAGTACGGCCAGCGTTTTGTCAGTCAGCGCGTCGTTGAGATAGCGGCCGGTGTTGCGCAAATCATCCAAGTCCGGTACGCGATGGCTATGGCCTACTTTTCCATACGGCGGCAAAAAAGAACCTGGGTGGCCGATGTGACTTCCGGCGACGTTGACTTGGAATCCAAGTTGAGTGGGGTCGGCGCCGGGGGTCCCCTTTTTGCCGAAGTGCGCTTTGCCGAGGTGGGCAGTTTGGTAACCGCCGGCGGCAAGTGAGCGCGGCAGGGTGGGGTCTTTGGCGGTGAGTCCGTTTTGATTCCAGATCGGATTAGCCCATTTTTGGGATTGAGGTGTTCCCTTACCTTCACCCGGAATCCATTGAGTGATATGACTGCGGGCGGGATTTTTCCCGCTCAAAATACTGGTGCGGGTGGGGGAGCACACCGGGCTGGCGGTATAGGCTTGGGTGAATTTTAAACCTTCGGCCGCAAGTCGTTCCATGGCGGGGGTCCGATAGCGTCGGTTGAGGTCGGTCATTTGATTCGCAAAAGGCACCGAAGTGTCTTGCCAGCCAAGGTCGTCGACCAGAAAGAAAAGGATGTTGGGTTGATTCGTGCTTGGTGGCGTAGCCAGAGGAATTCGCAACCGACCTTTTTCTCCCCCAAACACTCGGCCGGCGGCGGCGTTGTAACCAGTGCTTCCTAGCGGGTGCCAAGTCGTGCCATCGTTCCAAGAAATTTCACTGCCGTTGATGCCGGTGGCGCGCCATGCACCTTCCTGCCAATTGACGCAGGATCGATATCCACCGATGCCGGAGTTTGGAATGAGTTGCCAAGTGGCGCCGCCGTCTTTGGTGCGGGCTAGATTTTTTTGTGTGTTACTTGGGTTTTGATAATCACCGCCGATGATGAGCCCGTTTTGAGAATCTCGCATATGGATGGAAAATATTCCGGTTGATGCGGTGCCTGCCTGGATGGGAGTTTGGCTGGTGGTCCAGCTTCTGCCAAAGTCGGCGCTACGAAAAACGCGGGCTTGACTCCCACCGGTTGCAATCCAGACTCGTCCGTCGGCTTGCATGGTGAGCGAAGTGCCTGATGCTGCGAAACAATATTCCTCCGCCGCAACTTGGGGGCGGGATTCGGCCGGCAAAGGTTGCCACGTTTTGCCGCCGTCTTCGGTCCGCCACAAGGCAAGGCGGCCGTTGATGGGGTCGCCAACAAGCAATCCGTTTTTCTTGTCCCAAAAAGCAATGCCATCCCAAAATCCTTTTTCCGACGGACAGCGTGCCACTTCTTTCCAGTTGAAGCCGCCGTCGATGGTACGGAAAACCCTGGATGCCTTCCCAGGGCCGGCGCTCATGGCGATGGCAGTATTTGGGCCAAGGCCTTCAATGTCTCGGAAATCTAAATCTTCGCCTTGGGTAACGGAGCAGTCTGCCCAGGTTTGACCACCGTCCAAACTGCGGCGAATATTTCCACCGGTTCCGGATGCCCAAATAGTTTTCCCGTCCGCGTGCAAGCCACGGTAGGAAATGTTTTCTTTACCATGACGAATTTCCTGAAGTTGTCTTTGTAGGGCTTGAACCTTTTTAGTTTGGCTAAGCCAAAGATTATTTTTTTCGGCAGGGTCGTCATCTAAATCGTAGAGTTGGCCGACGGCTTGGTTAGCTTCGGGTGTATTTATCTCGGCCAAGCCGACTTGTGGCCGGGTAAAACCGCCGGAGCTTAAGCCATCGATGAGTTTCCAGTTCTCTGACCGGAGCGCGAACATGCCGGCGCCGGAATGATGCACCAAGCTTTGGCGTGGGTTGGGGTTTTTTTCGCCGAGGAGTTGAGGAAGGAGACTTTTGGAGTCTTCCGCTTGGCCGACGTCAGGGATGGCTCCGTGAAGGTCGGTAATCGTGGCGAATAGATCTTGCAGGCCAATCAGAGAATCATTGGTAGTGTTCGGGGCAATGCGTTTTGGCCAGCGCACAACGAAGGGGACGCGGTGTCCGCCCTCCCAAATATCTGCTTTTTGCCCGCGCAGATGGAGGTTGGCGCGATGCTGATATTTTTCAATTTCCTGCGGAGTCCAATGGGCACCGTTGTCACTGGTGAAAATCACCAAGGTATTTTCCGTTAAGTTTTTCTCGTCTAGTGTTTGCAGGATTTTCTGCACGCTGTGGTCCACTTGGGCAACGAAATCCCCGTAAGTTCCAGCACCCGTTTTGTTACGAAACTTCTCGATTGGAAGCCAAGGAGTGTGCGGAGCGGAAAACGGAAGGTATAAAAAGAAAGGTTGATTTTTGCTTTGTTTTTGAATCACGCTGACCGCTTCTTCAGTAATGCGCGGCAAAACTTCTTCGTGTTTGAAGCTGGGGGCGGAGGGGCCGGAGCGCCAAAACCCAGTACCGCCATTACGAGTATGTTTTCCACCTTTGGTTTCTTCGGTGGCTTCTTCTTCCGTGCCGTGGTCGCGGACATAGACGTAGGGGGTCATGTCGAGTGATGCTGGAATTCCAAACCAATGGTCAAAGCCAACCTCCAGGGGCCCTGGGTTTAAGGGTTTAGCGTAATCAGTTTTTTCTGCGTTGCCTAAGCCAAGGTGCCACTTGCCTACCCCGTAAGTCGCGTACCCCTTTTCTTTTAGAAAACTGGCGATGGTAGCGCGATTTTCTTCAATCAGTGCGGGTGAGTATCCCTGCAGGACCCAGCGTTTTTGACGACTGCGCCAGCAATATCTTCCCGTAAGGAGGCCGTAACGGGTAGGAGTACAAACAGCAGAAGGGGAATGCGCGTCGGTAAAACGCATTCCCTCCTCTGCAAGGCGATTGATGGCCGGGGTGGTGATTTTGGATTCTGGGTTGTAGCAACCGGGGTCACCCATCCCCATATCATCGGCCAAAATAATAATGATGTTGGGCGGAACCTCTGGTTGCAGCGCATGACTGCAGCCCAGGGCACCCACGAAGCCAAGAAGGAAAAGGACTTTCATTGTTTATTTTTTCACCGGAGAAATTGGCATTCCTTGTGCATTGAGATGGATGGGCCAACCAGGAAACATCTTTGGTTCTTCGCTTGAGCTTTGCCACCGTGGCCACGCTTCCAGGATGGTTTCTTTGTTCTTTGGGTTAAAGTGGACAATCCCAAAACCAGGTGAACGGTCATAAAGAAGCTTGGGCTTCCGGCCAAGGTCAGCAGGGTTTGCAACCGCAAGCATGGTGATTTTATTTCCGAAGCCATCCAAGTAATCCCCGGTGTATCGCGGTGCGCCTGGAATTTGGTTTGCTCCTTTTTCAGCAGGCATCCAACGACGCGGCCATGTATTTCCCAGCGCTGGCCCCGTAAAGACCACGGTGCCGTCGCGGTGTTTATCCGATCCATACCAGGCTACGGACCCCAAGTGTTGATCGCCGACAAGATGTAGTGCGCCCGCTTTTTTAAGGGATTTGACTGCGCGGTTTCGTGCAGATTGGGGCCAGCCATTAGAATCTCCATCCACCACTGGAACATCATTTTCTGGGTATTCGCCAGGCTTTGGCGCAGGTAGTCGGCCGACAACCTGATCTCCTTTGTGAATGCCGGGCAAAGTGTGAAGGCAAGCGAAGGGGGATTGTGAAAGAACGACTTTCGTCCATGTCCCCCCAGTTTTTTGTTGCGCCCACGCCTCTAGAAAATCTTCCTGTTCCTTTCCTAGAAGTTGCGCGCCGAAAACATCGGCGTCGTCCGGCGAGAAAACGTCAGCTTGTGGCCAGCCATTTTTGAAATTTAATGCGGGCACCGCAACGCTGGGTGAATCCTTCCACATGCGGTCGGAAAGGACGCAAAAATCAATGCCGCCCCAAGAAAAGGATGTGGTGTATGTGGAGATCCCTTGGCCGATGGTGGGGGAAACTTGGGATGGGGGAAGATGAGAGACTAAAGTTCCATGCACCGCGTTCACAAATTTCGCTGACATCTTGTAACCGCCCGAATCTTGCGTGCTGTATTCCTCCGTTTTTTGAGCTCTACGTCCGCCAGCTCCCCAGAGATTTCCGTGGAAGACATCGTGGTCATCCGGAATGCAAATTGTAGGGCGATTCTTGGTGAGATCGCCGAAACTCCAAAGGAAACGCTGCCACTTGGTGTGGTAGTCCAAAATCTGATGATGTTCACTGCGCGAGTCCACGCCCGTGATATCCCCTTCATAGATTTGATCGCCCGCAAAATACAGGAGGTCGGGATCTTGTGTTTGAATGCCTTGCGCAACGTCGTTGTGCGGGAACCAAAGGCCGTCGGCATTCCATGAAAGAGGACCGACTTGGTTTTTCAAACAAGAAAGTAGCCCCAGTGTGGCAGTGTCTTGTTCACCCGGTTCCTTGCGAAGAATTCCTTCATAGACTTTTTCATGATTGAGATAAAGTGCATAAGGGAGGCTCCGTGTGAGGCGGGGGAAGGGCGTTTGAAATTGCGTGGTGTAACTTCCATTGGTCTGATATTCCCCTGGAAAATCTTGATTTTCATTGATGACAAGCTTCAGTTGCGGGCGTTCCTCGGCGTGAAGGATGGGGTGTTGCACCGTCATGCGGAGTGCATGTTCTCCAGTTTGATCAGTCACGGTGGTGTACAGGACGCCCAAGATGGGGCCCCATGCTCGTTCTGGGTGAGGAGTGGCGCCGGTAAGTTGGAACTCACCAAAGGCAAACCCGTTTTTTGATTCTTTCGTCCCGCGCGCGCTGAATAAGGAAATTGAGCCTTGGAGTTTCTCGCGTGAAAAGTCATGGATGACCAGCGAGGTTTCCGCGCCACCCTTTCCAGCCAGTTGGTTTCCAGTTACTTGAGCCTTCGCTTTGAGGGTAAGCGTGTTATTTTTCCAATGCAGTTTCAAGCGCACGGCATAGGCCCCTAAAGGGAATCGCTCCTTTGCAGCCGCAAGTTCCCGCAAGTTGCGAGAATCCACACCGCCAGGGATCGTCCAATAGCCGGCCTTGTTGAGAGACTCTGAGAAATCTCTCAAGCTCAATTTCCCATCGGAATCCATGCAAACCAAAAGGCCTCCGCCGGGCGCGGGCGCTTGTTGCACCAAAGCCGTAGCGCGGTAATCAATATTTTCTCCGCCCATCCCAAACAGAAACCCAAAGCTGGCGCCATCACGCAGAGTGCCGACGTAATTAGTGGGCCGCACCGTAACTTCAAGATGGATGGATTCTTCTCCTTCTTCAATGACTTGCGTGAGCAAGTTCACCGTGCGTCCTGCCGGACCGTTTTGGCCGGTTAGGCATTCCAGCCAACCATTCTTCACCTGCCAGTCTTGCGTGCGATTGGCGTGCCAATCTTTCCCCGGCCATGGTCGGTTGGGTGAGGAACGCCAGGCGTCTTGGAAAACAAGTGGTTCCTCCACTTCATACTGCTTGCGGAGTTGAACAAGATTTTCCTGGAGATGGTTTTGAATCTCGGCATAGTCCGCATGGTGGGCGACACTGCGGATTTCTTCGGGATCTTTTTGTAAATCAAAAAGCTCCCATTCTTGCAAGTCAGGATAGTAAATCAGCTTGTAACGTTTCGTACGCACTCCGTAATGGGCGGCAACATGGTGTGTGGCTTCACCTGAATATTCATAGTAAACGGCGGACCGCCAAGTTTTATTTTGTTTCTGTTGAAGAAGCTGCTTCAAACTATCCCCTTGCATGTCTTCCGGAGCGTCAATGCCGGCAAGATCAAGAAAGGTCGGCGCAAAGTCTAGGTTTTGAACAAGGTCTTCATTGATGGATCCAGCTGGCACGTGGGACGGCCATCGCACAAGGAAGGGAACCTTGAGGGATGGTTCATACATGAACCGTTTGTCGTACCATCCATGCTCCCCCAGAAAAAAACCTTGGTCGGAGGTGTACACCACAAGCGTATTGTCGGCAAGCCCCAAGGTTTCTAATTGATCCAAAATCCGGCCAACGTTTCGATCAATGCCTTGGATGCATCGGAGATAGTCTTTGATGTAACGCTGATACTTCCATTGCGTGAGCGCGTCTCCCTGTGGCGCATTCTCACGAAAAGCGGCATTGCTTGCATCGTAATAGTTTTTCCACGCCTCACGTTCTTCTGCAGAAAGTCGGTCTAATCTTCCTGGAGTCCATCGGTCTGGCCCCTCTAAGTGGTCCTCATTCACAGGAACTTTGAGGTCGTACCAAAGCCACATGTGCTCAGCGATGCTCATCTCTTGTTCCTTGGCGGCCGTGCCCAATCCGGAGGCGTCATCAAAAAGGGTGGCGGGCTCAGGAATGACATCGTCCCCGTATAGGCCAATCTCTTGTGGCCCCGGCATCCATGGCCGATGGGGAGCTTTGAATTGGCACATCAGCAGAAACGGCTTTTCTGAATCACGGCCATGCGCCAGCCATTCCATGGCTTTGTCCGCAGTGATGTCCGTGTTATAGCCGGGAAAAGATTTTTTTCCTTCTGCGGTGAGAAATTCTGGTGCGTAATACCGACCTTGGCCAGGAAGGATGTCCCAATGATCAAAACCTTTGGGCTCTGATTTCAGATGCCACTTGCCAATCACTGCTGTTTCATAGCCTTCTGCCTGAAGCATTTTCGGAAAGGTGGGCTGGTCTCCATTGAATTGATCCGTGTTATCCAAGAATCCATTGATGTGGCTGTGCTTTCCGGTCAACACCACGGCCCGCGCAGGTCCGCAAATAGCGTTGGTGCAAAATGCCTGGGTGAATTTCATGCCCTCGGCGGCAAGGCGGTCTATGTTTGGCGTGTGCGTGAGCGTTTTACTGTAGGCACTGACCGCCGCCGATGCGTGATCATCGCTATAAAGAAAAAGAATATTGGGTGGCGCAGAAGATTCTTGTTTACAACTACAAAAAATCAGTGTGAGGAGGGCGAAGTGGCGGAGGTTCACGCACAAAGGATACGCAATGCCGGTCGTTTCGGTATGGTGGTGTCCACATGATTTCCCGCCCTCGTTTCTTGGCTTTTCTTTGTTTCGCCGCCTGTGGCGCTCCTTCGCAGATGCAGTCCCCAGGGGCCAAGATTGCAGATTTTTCTGTGTTGGACCATCAGGGAAATCCGGTCACAAAAGAAGACTTTCTGGGACATCGCACCGTGCTTTGGTTTTATCCCAAGGCCGGAACGCCAGGCTGAACGAAGCAAGGCTGTGGATTCCGTGATCGAATCCAAGAGTACAAAGACCTCGGCATTGCCGTGTATGGCGTGTCTTTTGATTCGGTGGAAGCAAACCAAGCTTTTGCCCTAAAGCATCAGTTTCCTTTCCCGCTCCTCTCCGATGTTGACCGGAGTCTGGCTCTGAGTTTGGGCGTTGTCACGGAGGGCGATGCCTATTGGGCAAACCGGATGACCTTTGTCCTGAATGAGAAGGGGGAAGTCGAATATTCAGAAGAAACAAAGGACGCCGCGGGTCAAGCAGCGTCCTTGTTATTGATGTTGCGTTAAAACCTAATCCGCAAAGCGCCACTTCCGGAGGTCCGCGTTGATGTCGGCGCCCGTGAGTGCAGCCCGAATAGCGGCCACTGGAATAGGGCCTTGTTGCAAAATGGCATCGTGAAATTGCCGTTCACTTAAATCTCCATTGACGACTAGCTCCTGATGGAGCGCACGGAGTTGCAACCCGCCCAGCATATAGGCCGCTTGATAAAGTGGACCATAGCCGCCTTGGACGGACCGACGTACTTCGGCCTCGGCATTCTTTTGCTCATGACCTACGCGTTCCGTTAAGAAATCCACACACTCTTCCGCCGACCAATTCCCGAGGTGGAAGTTCAGTGAAAAAATAATCCGTGCGCATCGGTGCGAGCGCCAAAAGAGCATGCCGACTTTGTCTTCGGCGGTCTCCGGAAAATTCAAATCCCAAAGCTTGAGCTCCCAATACAGCGCCCAGCCTTCCACCAGAAATGGGGTATAGAATTGCTTTCGCTGCGTATTCCATCGGTTGGCCATGTAGCTTTGCAAATGATGCCCAGGAATCAGTTCATGGTGCACCGCGGCGCGAGAGAAGTGCCGGTTGTTGCCCCGCATGGACATCATCTTTTCTTCATGCGTCATTTCGTCGGTGGGATACGCAATGCTGATGACCTCACCGCCGGTGAAGTAGGGGCTCAACTTCTGCCGTTCCGGCGACATCATGTTCATGCGCCAAACCTTCTTGGCAAGCTCCGGAATGGTAATGAGGTCTCTCTCTTCCAAATACTCCACCGCCTCATCCGCCATGTCTCGAATCATGAGGTGCTGTTGGCCTGGTTCCACATGAAGGTCTTTCACATACTCCAGAGCGTCCTTCCAGGTTTCCACGGGAAGTTCCTGCACAGCCTTTGTCATTTCGTTCTCACACCAAGCAAATTCTTTTTCGGCAATGGCGATGAGTTCGGTGGGCGTATAAGGAATGAGAGCGTGCCGAAGCTCATCCATCAAGGCCGCTTTACCGATGGGGTCGCCCACAATTTCATCTTCGTTTTCCGCGTCCAGCCCACCGAGATCTTCCAGAATGAAATCAATGTAGTCCTCCAGGGCCTCTTTCAAGTCATCCCACGGCTTGCGGCACCACCAACTGAAGTCAGGATCATAGCCTTCGTTGAATTGATACCACCGACCTAGTGCACTTTGGAGTTCCTTCAGCCGATTCCGAATGCGTCGGGCAAGAGCGCCATCGATTTCAAGGTCTTCCTGCTCTTCATATTGCTCTTGTGCAGATTCGATAGACTCGAGGGCTTCATGAAGAATCCCCGCGGCTTCTTTGGGGACAAGCGTTTTCCGGGCTGCATGTTGCTCACAAATCTTGACGAGCTCAGGTGCAAAGGGGGCATAGGCAAGAGCTTCTTTATCTTTCTTCCGCTCGTGCTTTGCTTGGCGCATACGATGTTTAATTTTATTTTTCAGTAAGAACAAGTCCAGATCATTTTCTTCCAGGTCCATTAACGTGAACTGCCATCCTTGATAAAACTTCTTCCAAGCCTGTACTTGTTGGATGGAAAAAGGAACGCGCCAAAGACGACCAAGGGCTTCCTCGTCCGCTTTGTACTGAAACAGGATTTCTTTGGATGATGCGGAAATGCGGGGGTCATTAGGGAGAAGCCCAGCCTCTTTTCCAATCGTTTCAAAGGCAAATTTGTGAAGCGCCATGTCAATCTTCTGAAGCTGATCTTCCGTAAGTCGTACGCGGGATTTACGCAAGCACGCCATGAAGTGCCCTCGTTCTCCAGGTGTCATCGGGCAGCCGACGTTTCCATTGGGGCCGTCGGCGGTGGCAAGGATGTCTCCGGAGTTGGGGTCAACAAAAGCAAACCAAGGGATTCCACCTTTCTTACCCTTCCGGATTTCATCAGCAAACGTCATACCATCCGGAAGTTTTTCTTGATCAATGGACAAGTCCACGAAATCTTGGCCCATCAACTGGGCGACTTCTTCTTTCCCGAGGAACTCCTCGAGTACATCGCACCAGCCTCACCAATCTGCGCGCAAATGCACGAAGACGTTTTTATTTTCCTGAATGGCTTGAGCACGAGCATTTGCAAAAAGTTGGGCGGCTGTTTCGGGCTCTTGCGGGCAACCAAAGAGCCCAGCGAACAAGAAGAGGGTGGGGAGGGTGGTAACCATGACGCTACGATACGTCCGTGCCAGAAGAGCGACCCATTGAAGGACTTCCTGCTGTTTCTCCACCGGATCCTGTAGCGCTCGAAAAAGAGCGAGCTTGGCTTCGGCGGCAAAATGAAGCGCCGATGCTGGTGCGGTGGTCCGCCTTTCTCAAAAAGGGAGGACCAGGTTATTTGCAAAGTGCGTTGACCTTGGGTGGGGGAACCGCCGCCACGATGTTGTTTGCGGGCGCGGCTTTTGGCTATGGCTTGCTTTGGGTCGCCCCAGTTTCCATGTTGCTTGGTGTGGTGATGATGACTGCGGTGGCCCATCAAACACTTTCTACCGGAGAGCGGCCCTTTGAATCCATGCGGCGTCACGCAGGGCCGGTTTTTGCATGGGGTTTTGCGGGCGGCGCCATTTTCTCTTCCATCATTTGGCATTTCGCACAGTATTCATTGGCTGCTGCGGTCATCAAGGACATGGGGCTGTCGGTTGGCATGGAAATTCCCCAGGCCTTGGGTGGGGGAGCCGTATTGGCCTGCGCCATATTTTGGAGCTTTGCCTATGGAAAGTCATCGCGGGCGCTGCATGTTTTCGAGTCTTCGCTGAAAGTCCTTGTTTGGGGCATCGTGGCTTGTTTTGGCTGGGTCGTTTTTAAAACGGGCATTGCCGACCCCGCCGCATTGTTGAAAGGGTTTATTCCTTTTCAATTTCCAGAAGGCACAGGTGGAGTGCAAGCCGCAACGGTCGTGGTCGGTGGCTTGGCGGCGGCAGTCGGCGCAAATATGTTGTTTCTCTATCCTTACTCTCTCTTGGCGCGTGGATGGGGGCGAGATCATCGGCAACTTGCGCGCTTTGATTTATTTGCTGGCATGTTGTTACCTTATTTCTTGGCAACGACCTTGATGGTTTTGGCTATGGCAAATACGTTTTATTACGGAGACGCGGAATTTAGCGGCACAAATCTCAGCCCGGTCGAGGCGGCTAAAGCGCTTTCTGGCGTGGTCGGTGAAGGGGCCGGGCGATGGATTTTCAACCTGGGAATTTTGGGAATGGCGGTCAGCTCTATCATTTTGCAAATGGTGTGTTGTGGTTTTGTTGCTACCGAAGTGTTGGGTTGGAAATTTGGCTCCACGAAATATCGTTTGGCCTGTCTCTTGCCCGCCCCCGGCGTTTTAGGAGCCGTGCTCTGGAAAAATATCGCACTGTGGGTGGCTGTCCCCACAACACTTTTGTGTGGGTTTCTTTTGCCCGTGGCCTACCTTGGATTTATCAAGTTGCACAAAAACCGCGCATACCTCAAAGAAGATTTGCCGACGGGCCCGAAAGCAAACGCTTGGCTGGGCGGAATGATTCTGGCCACGTTAACGTTGACCGTTTTTCTCGTTTGGTATGCCATCACAAAAGGCCCCGCATTCTTTGACCAATTATTGGCCGGATGATTTGGAATCGCAAAGCTTATGCCGCGGCACATGTGGTGGTTCAGGATGAGGCCGGGGAAGTAGTGGATTGGGAGGCCACTGACGCCCAACGGACTTTTCTGGACACGCAAGGCTTTGGCATTGCCGAAGCGATGGATACCGCGCAGCGTTTTGATTTGGGCTGGGGTGTGGCTAAGACATTGATGGAACGGACGTCGGCGTTGTCGTTGAAAAATGGATTCGTGGCTGGTGCATCGGCGGATCAAGCGGACCCGAAGTCTTGGAAAGAGTTGGCGCAAGCGGTGGCATGGCAGGTGAATTTCATTCAAGATGCCGGTGGCTTGCCGGTGATTCTCCCTATGCCAATGTTGGCAGAGAAACAAGCGTCGTCGGATGTGTTCGTGGAAGTTTACGAAGGCATCTTGAGGGAATCCCGTGGACCCGTTTTATTACATTGGTTGGGCCCAATGTTCTTGAAGGACATGGAGCATTATTTCCCCGAGAAAAGTTTTGAGCGCATCATGGCTTTAGACACTGACCGTATTGTTGGCGCAAAAATTTCTTTGTTGGACGCAGAACGAGAAGTGTCCCTCCGGCAATCCCTTGCACTTCAAGGTCAAGTGATTTACACCGGCGACGATTTCCATTTTTCTGCGTTGATTGCCGGAACCGGAGAAGGCGTCGGCGAATACAGCCACGCACTTTTAGGGATTTTGGACGGCATCGCTCGACCCGCCAGTCAAGCTTTTCAGAAGTTGGCCGACGGCGACCACAAGGAGTTTTTGAAAATCATGAAACCCTGCGAGGACCTCTCTCGTCATCTCTTTCAGGCGCCAACTCAGCACTACAAAGCGGGGTTGGCCTTTTTGTCTTGGCTGGATGGTCGACAAGAAAACCCCTGGTTGCCCCTGCGGGCGGATAAAAGTCGAGATGAACCGTATTTTCAGGAGATCTTCAAGCTAGCCTTGCGCGCTCATGTTTTCCTGGATGAGGAACGAGCAACGTCGCGCATGCATCGGTTCTAAACTAGCGGGGTGATTCCCCTTCCCCTCCTTTTCATTGCACCTTTTCTTCAAGGCCATTCTATAGAGGACTGGCGGGGGCGGCCTCACTTGACCCCGGGCGCTGAAGCGACTTGGTCGAAAGCTGAGCGCACACAAAAGCAAAAGGAGTGGGACAAAGACCGGGATGCCCATTGGCGCATGGAAGGGAATGAAATCGTCAACGATGGTGGCGGTGTTTTCTTGACGACAATTCAAGACTATGGGGATTTCTCCTTGTCCCTTGAGTACAAAACCGTAGCCGGCGCAGATTCCGGAATCTATTTGCGCGGTTGCCCCCAAGTTCAAATTTGGGATTGGACGGAGGCTGGCGGCAAGTGGAACCTTGGGGCGGACAAGGGCTCCGGCGGACTTTGGAACAACCAAGTTCACTCAAGGTTCCCCAGTCAGCGGATGGACCAGCCCTTTGGGGAATGGAATACCTTACGAATTGTCATGGTGGGTTCTTATGTTTCCGTTTGGATGAATGGCACGCAAGTTGTGCATCGCGCGGTATTGGAAAACTACTTTGATAGAAGTCAACCGATTCCGGCCCGGGGGCCTATTCAATTGCAAACGCATGGTGGAGAAATTCGCTGGCGGAACATTTCTATCACAGAGTTCACCCCAAAGGAATCGGTGGCGTTTTTGTGTGAGCGGGCCGCCGACGCCTTTTTAGAGTTGGGGAGAGAGTGGCCCCCGAAGGCCGTGAATTACGAGGCGCGTATTTTCAGTAGAGACACGAAAAACCATGTGAAAATGGAGGAAGTCTTTGTCCACGGGAAAAAAACATGGAGTGAAGTGGGCGGGCGTGTGAGCGCAGAGTTAGGAATCTCCGCCACAACGCTTCCGCCTCAGCTTGAGGTGCGAGACCTTGGCGTTCAGCATTGGGCTGAGCAAGATTTGGTGGGTTGGCGTAAGGTCGGTGAAGCCACATTGGATTATGCAGACGGCGCTATCACCGGGAGTGGCAGTTTCCGTCAGAACTCCTTTCTGATTTCAGAAGAAGAATTCGGAAACTTTGAACTTAACGTAGACGTGAAAATAAACCCCGGCGGGAATTCCGGCATTCAATTTCGTTCTTCCGTGGATAAAGAAGGCCGGGTCTCTGGCTACCAAATTGAGATTGACGGCAGTGCCCGGGCTTGGTCGGGCGGACTTTTTGAAGAGCGAGGACGTGCGTGGTTGCAGGACTTAAAGGAGAACTCCGAGGGGCGCTCCGCCTTTCACCTTGGAGAGTGGAACCACTACCGCATTCGGTGCGTGGGCGACCATATTCGTTCTTGGGTGAATGGAATCCCATGCGCTGATTTCCATGACCCCCAGTCCGCTCGTGGAATTTTTGGTTTCCAAATTCATAATGGTGGGAAGACCACGGTGTCCTGGAAGAACTTATTTATTCTTTCCCTTGAGGGCCAATCGTGATTTTATCTTTTGCACTGGCAGTAGCTTTGCAGGCAGGGGATCGGGAAAATGATGAGCTGCAAATTGAAAATTGGCGCAAGTGGGATGTGCCTGCTGCGCCGGTATTGACTCCGGAAGAAGAGCTTGCCACTTTTCAAGTAGCCGACGGCTTTGTGGTGGAGCTCGTTGCGGCCGAACCCTTGGTGGTGGACCCGGTTGCTGCGGTTTTTGACGAAGAGGGAAAACTTTGGGTGGCGGAAATGCGCGGCTTTATGCCCGACGTTGATGGCGTCGGTGAAGAGAATCCCGTAGGAAAAATTGTGGTATTAGAAGACTTGAATGGGGATGGCATCATGGACAAGTCCACGCCCTTCTTGGAGAACTTAGTCTTGCCGCGGGCATTGGCTAAAGTGAAGGGCGGATTGTTGGTGTTGGCCCCGCCCCAACTCTTGTTTTGTGAAGATTTAGATGGGGATGACCGGTGCGACAAGACCACGGTGGTGAGCGAGGGTTGGTCCGGCATTGCATCTCCGGAGCACGCGCCGAATGGCCTGATGCATGGTATGGATAACCGCTTGCACTTCGCCAAGCACGGGGAAGAGGCGTCTTGGGAAAACGGGACATGGAAAACATGGCCTGTCCCCGCGCAAGGACAGTGGGGCATCACGATGGATGACTTCGGCCGCCTTTATTTCAACAGTAACTCATCTTTTTTACACACCGATCTTGTCCCGCGTATTTACGGCCGACGTAATCCTGGGTACCCTGGACTGAAAGGGTTGGGCGCGCGCATCATGCAAGACCAGCGCGTTTGGCCTTCGAGGATGAACCCTGGCGTCAACCGAGGATATCGAAAATCTTCTTTGCATTCAGATGGCAAGTTGAAAACCTCCGACGCAACTTGTGGCCCTGGCGTGATTCGAGGCTCCGCGTTTTCGAAAGAAGTACGGGGAAGTGTGCTCTTGCCAGAGCCTGCGGGGAATTTGGTGAAACGGGTGCAGTTGGTTTCGAAAAATGGCAGCGTGAAGGCGGTGAATGCCCATGCTGAGGGTCAGGAATTTTGGACTTCTACCGATGAGCGTTTTCGCCCCGTCAATGTTCTCGAGGGCCCTGGAGGAGCGACGTATGTGTTAGACCTTTACCGTGGGATTCTTCAGCATCGCGTCTTTGTCACGAGTTATCTTCGGAAGCAAATATTGCATCGCGGATTAGACAAACCCGTTGGGCTGGGAAGAATATGGCGCGTTCGGCAAGTGGGGGAGACTCCTCAGCCGCGCATAGGACAAGGAGAAGAGGGCCTCACGCTTTGGCTTCGCACCTTAGGCCACGCCGACGGCTTCTGGCGAGATACAGCACAGCGCATGTTGATCGAATCGGGTAATTTATCCGTGGTCCCCGCTTTGGAAGAAAAGGTTTTGAGCGGAAAATCTGAAGTGGCCCTGCATGCCTTGTGGGTTCTTCATGGCTTGGGCTCTCTTCGTGAAGAAATCGCACTTCATGCCGTGCAGTCCCTTCCATCGGGCGAATGGGTTTCCGGCATTCGAGCGGCCGAAGGACTCTTGCCGGGAGTGGATGGGGCGTTATCTCAAGAAATATTGATTCGCGCACAGCAGGGAGGTTGGTTCATGAAGCGACAAGCGGTTCTTTCCTTGCTTTCGAGTGGAAGTGACTCAGCCCAGAGTGCAGCATTGACGTTGTTTTTCGAAAACTACAAAGATGACCTGTTGCTCTCCTGTTTACCCACAACGCCTCTTCCGTTTACGACGTCTTTATTAAAGCGGCTTATTTCGGATCCACGATTCTCGTTGGAAAACCCGCGCATGCGAAAAATGCATGATGACATCGTTGCAAGTAACCAAATGTTACAGGTCAAGGACTCAAAGTCACTGGTCTACGCAAGGAATTGTTTGGCCTGCCACGGTGCCGATGGCTTAGGGCAACCAGCCTTGGCTCCGCCGTTAAATGATCCGGCTTGGCTGTCGAAGCCCAAAGAAGAACTAGCCATGATTGTGTTGGATGGTCTTGATGGGGAAATAAAAGTTCATGGACAGGCTTGGGATTTGGCAATGCCCGGTTGGAAAAGCATTCTGTCCAACGAAGAAATTGCCGAAGTGCTTACGGACATTCAACGTCGCTTCGCAGAGCACCCGAAAGTAATTACAGCACAGGACGTTGCTGAGGTGCGTAAGAAATTAGGGAATGAGAATGCCCACTAAATCAAGCTCGTACTTTGTGTACGTTTGATAGCTTCCGCGTAGCCAAAGGAGTGCGGAAGGGGATCCATGGGGAATCACGGGCCGTAAATTGTCGGCCTTTGAATGTTCTGTTACGGCTGACCAGGTCCACACCCCTTCCTGATTCGCTTCGCCACGAAAGATTTCATGGTGTCGCTGACCATCAGATTTACTGATAAGTGGAGCCCCCGTTTTTGGATGGGCGTCGGTGGAAAGGTAAACCACGTTGAGGTTTTGAGGATGAAGTGCGGCGAGCCCCGTGTAATCATCTTCGCCGGCGTACAAGCGTTTACCCGCAAAGCCGATTTCTTGCGTTTTCCAAGCCGAGCCATTCCATGTTCCGTAATAGAGGCGGTGATCCATGCCCGCAGTTCGTCGTGGCGCATCTCTGCCGTCCACTTGCACACTGAATAAACAAACGGGGTGGCCATCGGCGGTGAGTTCTAAATCAACCGGCCATGCGACGGTGTCGGGAGTACCTTCGAAGACTTGCGTGAGTTCATGCGGAGCGGGTGGGTTTTCTCCGCTTTGACCGACAACCGTGCCATTGCTTTGTAGGACATTTCCGTCTTCCCAAATCCCGTGATAGAGATGATTGTCAAAATCTCTGGGGTGCTGCTCTGTATTGATGAAGTGCACTTGATTTTGATTGGACTGATACTTCAGGTAGGGGCGCCCGGGGCCGCCGAGCAAACGCCCTAAGTGCTTCCATGTTTTCCCCTGATCCTGCGTTTGAAGGATATTGGGGTCCCAGCCTTCCGCACGACAAAAGTTAACGATGTTTCCGTCTTTGAGGGTATGAAGATTGGCGTAAGTGAGACCATGCTGGGCATCCACGAGATGGGCGACTTCATCTTGGAGTGTTCGGTCAGCGTTGATGACGCGGGCGCGCATGATGGAGTCCAATCCATGACCGGCATAGGTGGTCAGGAGTTGCTTGTTGGGTAAAGGCAAGATCGCCGGCGCATTGTGATCGTCGGCTTGGAGTTGGTCATGCAGTTCCAGTGTTTGCACAGACCCGGTTTTTGGATTCCAAAAGTGCAATTCAACGTCGCCTTTTCGTTTTGGGTCCTTCGCTCCATAGGCCACCGACCCGATGACAACTTCTTCACCTAGTCCCCAAGCGCGTTCATCTTGGAACCAGCACCACCCAGCATCTTTGCGGATGATTTTTGGTTCCACCACCATGGTGCCACGCATAAGTTTCCAATGGCCTGGGAAAGTACACACAATGTCATAGTGCCCCGGTTGGTTAGGAGCGGTGAAGGTGATGAGTTCACTTTCTCCATAATTTAAAAGGCCAGAAGCGGCAAGAATCTTGTCATTCTCCGGGATAAAGCTTTTTTGAAACCCATCCGCGCCCATGGCCTCGGCATCTCGGCCAATTTCGTCGGCGGAAGAAGGAAGGCCAATCACAAGATTGTGGGGCATGAAGTCGGGATTTTGAAACCAGATGGAGACTTCCTCTCCCGCGGTTACGGTGAACTCTTTCACGTCGTAACGCATTTCTTCCAAAACGGTTTGAATCACGATAGCGCCTTCGGGAGCAGGCTCAAGCTCTATCGATGGATGCGCGACCGCCGACTTTACCTCTTTGGGCGGGGCTTCGGCATGCTTCCAGAGATAGTCCACACGTTGCGCCGCAATTCTTGCATTGGGCTCAGGGGACTGGAGTAGTTGATGAAGTAAATGCGTGTTCTTGACATTGTGCTGTTGGTGTAGCCAAAGCGCTTCCAAAAGATGATGGGCGTCTTGGGGTTGGAGCGGGTCAAATTGCTTCACCCACTTTTGAGTAGCCTCCATGACATTATCCGTGTTTCTTCCTGAAAGTTCTACACGAGCACGATGCCGCACCCCGTTCACGGGGTGCTTGAGTAAGTCCAGGAGATGGGAGATAGGGGTGTCCGCAACGGCGACGTGTTTGGAAAGAGGGCGGCCGTCGGCGGTGATGCGGTAAATTCGCCCATGCTTATGGTCACGCTGGGGGTCTCGCACATTGTGTTGCATGTGGCCGATGATGGCGTTGGCCCAGTCGGAAACATAAACCGCGCCGTCATCACCCTCCTCAAAGTCCGTGGGGCGGAAGTTGGGGTCCGTGGAAACAAGAAAGTTTTCTAGTTCTGTTCCATTGACTTCTCCGTTTTCCGTATTGAAATCTAACTGGTATTGCTTGATTCCCAAAAAGGCGATGGTGTTGCAGAGTAAAAAATTCCCTTGGTATTTTTCAGGGAAGTGGTTGGTAGATAGAATGCCACTGGAAGCAACGGGTCGTACGGAATGATTTAGAAGTTTGCGCATCTTGAACTTCCCCTCAACATCCGGAACAACTTGAAAGGCGCGGCCACCAGTGGCGTCGGTGGCATAGTGATAGCCCCAATAGTCAAAGCTGATTCCGTGGGGGTTAGGGCTATTGTTGGCATGAAAGGAAAACTCATGTGTCCGCGGGTTAAAGCGGTACATGCCCGAAGTCCCTGATTGCTGATTGGTTTCCCAGGGTGTCTCCACATTAGAAACATGAAAAACGCCGCGTTGGTAATAAAGGTAACCATCGGGGCCGTAGACAAAGTTGTTTGCAGTATGGTGGGTGTCAGCGGAGTCAATGCCATCTAAAATTCGGTAGCGCACGTCGGCAATGTCATCACCATCGGTGTCTTTTAGAAACAAAATTCCCGGTGCCGACGCCACGAGAACCCCACCGTTCCAAAATTCAAACCCCGTTGGGTTGTGCACTTTTGCAAAAGTAATGGCTTTGTCCGCAACTCCATCTCGGTTTTCGTCGGGAAGAATGAGGAGCCGGTCATTCATTTCCTTCAGTGGCTCCCATTTTGGGTAGGTCGTCCAGGTTGCCGCCCATAGCCGACCTTTGGGGCCGACGCCCAATTGGACGGGGTTGACCATTTCCGGAAACATGTCTTCCGATGCGAAGAGGTTGGCGCTTAACCCTTGCGCCAACGTCATTCTTTTCAGCCCTTCCTCCGGAGAAAGGTAAGTGCCGTCTCCGATTTTGCTCACTCCGCCTTGGAGTTGAGGCTTTTCAAGGTTGCTGATGACTTCCACGGCTGACGGAACATTGATGTCGGGAAGAACCCACGTTTTTCCTTGGGCTTCTGCCCAAATGGCTTGGTCTCTATTTGCTGTCATCACGTCCAGTTGTGATAACTCATGCTGCAAGACGTCGGCGTTACTTTGACCGTCCGTAAAGGACAACCCCGACCGCGAGCCCCAAACGTCATTGCCGTCGGTCGCGCGGTATCGGTTAAACCAATGATGGTTCTTGTCTTGGATGACAGTCCGCAGAGTTTGCGCGTCTTCTAGGTTGAGGGAAACGTCATAACCAAGGAGTGCGTCGGCAATGATTTTCCCAAGGACCCGATTTCCAAATTTATTGAAGTGAACGCCGTTGATGGTAAGCGCCCTTTCTTTCATGGCGTAGGCGTGTAAGGTGGGTTGAAAGAGATCCACGAAATCAACTTGCATTTCCTCCGCAACTGTTTTCATCATTTGCATGGTTTGATTGAGCCGAACATTGTTCTCTTTACCATCCGGAAAATTGGCATCCTGCAGGTCCTCATGGGCTGGAGGCGAAATCAAAACAATCCGTGGAGGGCCTAGCCCAGAATAGTTTTGGGAACGCGTGTGAAGAATCCATTCTTGAAGATCCTCCCCAAACCCTTCGGGATTATCATCAAAGGATTCGTTATAGCCAAAAAAGGCAAGTACCGTCGTAGCCTTAGAAATCGTCAAGTAGTCGTCGGCCGCCAAAAATCCTTGGTTGCGCGGGCGGTGATTGACGCGATCCCCCATGAATCCATGATTTCGGATAACAAGTTCATGCTCCGCATGCGTGCTTTGTAAATACGTTTCCAGCCAAGCATCATGTTGCATGCGGTCGGGCAAGCCGTTGCCCAGAAAGACCACGTGCTCTTGGGGCTCAAAATAGGTAGGCTTTTCCCCGCAAGAAGGAAGAAGGATGGCAACAAGGACAAGGACAAGGAGAGGGAGGAATCTCATGGAAAAGAGAGGCTACCCTTGCTAACTCATGCGCGTGACACCCCTCCTCTTCTTTTTCTTTACTTGGATCTTCTTATCTTGCCAAGCAACATTCCCGACGGATTCTCGTTGGCAGGTTTACCCGGGTGGCCAAGGTGTGGGTGCCGGAAAACGAGTCGTTTTTTTAGCGGGAGATGAGGAATATCGCTCTGAAGAAGCTTTGCCGATGTTGGCGCGCCTACTCTCCAAACACCATGGTTTTTCTTGTGCAGTATTGTTCAGTCAAAATCCAATAACCGGGGAAATCAACCCCGACGAATCGACCCATATGCCAGGTATGCATTTGATTGCCAACGCCGACCTCGTGGTCATGCAGCTTCGTTTCCGTGAATTCTCTGATAAAGATATGAGTGTGCTCATGCAGTATGTCGAATCCGGGAAACCCTTAATTGGAATCCGGACCTCCACTCACCCCTTCAACTACAAGAAAAATGCAGAGAGCCCTTTTGCAAAATGGAGTTGGCGCAGTGCAGGCCCACCGGGAGGTTTCGGAAAAGAAATCTTTGGGGAAACCTGGGTAGCGCACCACGGACACCATGGAAAAGAGGCTACGCGAGGTATTCCTCACCCGGAAAATGCAGACCACCCCATTTTGCGTGGGGTGACGGATGTTTTTGG